>DXHS01000118.1 GCA_019113275.1 Candidatus Protoclostridium stercorigallinarum | reverse complement strand
AAAATTCCTTCAAAAAAACTCAGACCAGGATATTATTGCCCTGCGAGTCGATGGCGACGAGGAGGGGCAGGCGGGAAACGGTGAGGCGTCGGACGGCTTCGCAACCGAGGTCGGGGTAGGCGACCTCTTCGCAGGCGGTTATGCGGCTCTTGATGAGCGCGGCGGCGCCGCCGACGGCTATGAGGTACACCGCGCCGTTGCGTTTCATCGCCTCGATAACGGCGGGCGAGCGCTTGCCCTTGCCTATCATTATTTTAAGCCCCATGTCCAGCAGGCGGGGCGCGTAGTCGTCCATGCGCGCGCTCGTGGTGGGACCGCACGACCCGATGATCTCCCCGCTGCGCGCGGGCGTGGGACCAGCGTAGTATATCGCCGCCCCGCGGATATCGATCGGCAGGGGAAGCCCCTCGTCCGCGGCTTCGACGAACCGCTTGTGCGCCGCGTCGCGCGCCGTGTATATCACTCCGGTCAGTTCCACCGCATCACCCGCGCGGAGAAGGGTGACGTCGTAAGAATTGTCTATGCTTATCGTCTTCATGCGTCCTCCTCCGTAAAGCTCAGATGCGCGTGCCGCGCGCTGTGGCACTGGATCGTGACGGCTACGGGCAGCATGCCTATGTGCGTGGGGTACGTCTCCACCGCGCAGGCGAGCGCCGTGTGCGCGCCGCCCAGCCCCTGGGCGCCTATGCCGAGCGCGTTCACCGCGTCAAGGATATCCGCTTCGAGAGCCGCGTCGTCTTTGTCGGACGACGGCTCGCCGCACCGCCGCATGAGCGCGAGCTTGGATAGCAGGCAAGCTTTGTCCATCGTTCCGCCGATCCCGATGCCGAGCAGTACGGGCGGGCAGGGGTTGGCTCCCGCCTCGCGCACGATGTCGACCACGGCGCGCACTACGCCCTCTCTGCCCTTGGACGGGGTGAGCATGCGCACGCCGCCCATGTTCTCGCTGCCCGCGCCTTTGGCGAGGAAGGTCACTTCCAGCCCCGAGCCGGGCACGACGTCGTAGTATATCACGGGCGGAGCGTTGTCTCCGGTGTTGACGCGGCGCAAAGGGTGCGCCACTATGGACTTGCGCGCCTCGCGGTAACCGCCGCGCACGCCGCGGATAAGAGCGTCCGCAAGGCAGCCGTCGAAGGACGCGTCCTGCCCGACTTTAACGAACAGCATAGCCGTGCCCGTATCCTGGCAGGGGTAGCAGTCGCCCGAGGCGGCTATGCGCGCGTTCTCGGTTATCTGCGAGAGCGCCCACTTCGCGCGCTCGTCTGTCTCTTCGCGCTCGGCGGCTTCGAGTAGTTTCACCACATACGGGTCGATCTTTTTGAGCGCGGAATCTATCGCCGAAGCGAGCCGCGCGGAAATGTCCTCACATCTGTACATAAGCGCATTATACCATGCGCGGCGGCAAAAGTCAATATTTCCCCGCTCGCCCGCCCTGCGCGGATTGACAAAATGCGGGCGGCGCGTTATAATAATAAAGTTATGGCACTTAAAGTTTGCAGCCTTGCCAGCGGGAGCAAGGGGAATTGCATATTCATAGGCAGCAGGCGCACGTCGCTGCTTATCGACGCGGGCGTGTCGCCAAAGCGCATAGCCGCGTCGCTGGAAGCGATAGGCGAGAGCCTGCCCGCGCATATACTGCTTTCGCATACGCATTCCGATCATTTCAGGTACGTGCCCGCCCTTTGCGAAAAGGGCATGACCCTGCATTACGGCAGACCCGCCCGCCGCGCGGCGGAGCGCATCGCGGGAGCGGAGGACTTCTGCGGCGACTTCTGCATAGGCGACATCACGGTGTCGCCGTTCGCCGTTTCGCACGACGTGCCGTGCTACGGCTTTTCCTTTTACAGCGAGGGCAGCAAAGTGACCGTGGTCACCGACCTCGGTTTCATGCCCCGCCAAACGCTGGAAGCGATGTCGGACTCGGACGCCGTTCTCATCGAATCCAACTACGACGAGCACATGCTCGCGGTCAACCCCAACTATCCCGCGATGCTCAAAGCGCGCATAAGCGGCAGCCGCGGACACCTGTCCAATACCGAATCGGCGGAATGTACGGCGTATCTCGCGGGCAAGGGAGTGAAACACATATTGCTCGGGCATCTTTCCGAGCAGAACAACACGCCGTCCGCCGCTCTCGGGCGGGCGGAGGCGGCTCTCGCGAAATACGGGCTCGCGGGCAAAGCGAGCCTGGCGGCGGCTTCGCAGCACGAAGTATCGGAGGTCATAGAAGTATCATGACGGGAAACGGACTTATTCGGCGCGGTTCTGCGGTGGAAGGCGGCTTTGCCTATGCGGGCGCGGTCGTCGCGTTCCTTCTCGTATCGCTCGTCGCGAGCCTGATCCCCGCCGGGGAACATGCGGATCTCGTGTCGTACATAGCGACGGCGGTGCTGCAGGTATGCTTTTTCCTCGCCGCGTTCATACCCTATAAAGCTATGCGTTCGCGCCCCAAGTACACCTATGCCCGCCCGACGGTAAAAGCGTGTCTGGGCGGCGGTGCGGTGACGCTCGTGTGCCTCGTTGCCTTTTACGGGCTGACGTCGCTGTTTTCCTTGCTGCTTTGGGCGGTCGGCTACGAGTTTGCCGGAAGCACGGACCTGACTTCGCCGCTCGGCATAGTATTCTCGGTTCTCATCACGATAGTGCTCGCGCCCGTGTGCGAGGAAAAACTGTTCAGGAGCGGTTATCTTTCCTCGCTCGAGGTGCTGTTCGGCAGGGCGAAGAGCGAGCGTCGGCAGACCCTTTCCGTGATATGTATGTGCGGGCTCGCGTTCGCGCTCATCCACGCCCGCCCCGAGCAGACGGTGTATCAGTTCTTCTTCGGCGCGGCGCTGGCGTACCTTACGATAAGGACGAAGAGCGTTTTTCCCGCGATGATCGCCCATGCGCTCAATAACGCCATAGGGCTCGTGCTCTCCGTTCCCGCGGTAAGCGCGGGCATGGACGCTGCTCTTACGGCGGTCGCTGGCGGCTGGTACTTCGTGCTGTTGTTCGCCGTCGTGAGCGTGGGGCTCGCGGCGGGCGGAGTGTTCGCGCTGCGGCGCCTTATAAACGCGCTGGGGGACGGACGTCCCGAACAGTCGTTCAGGACGGAGGGGGAGCACGGCTTCAAAAATTATGCCGACGACGGCGGCTCGCTCGCATGCGGCGTGTTCAGCGCGCTGGCGCTCGTTGCCTGCGCGGCGCTGTGGATATTCAACCTTGTCGCGGGGCTGGTCGCATGAAGAAGCTGGAACTGCTGTGCGTGGGTAAGATCAAAGAGGACTGGCTGACGCGCGGCATAGACGAATACTTGAAGCGTCTCGGGCGGTACTGCTCGGCGAGCGTGCGCGAGCTGCCCGACCGCCCCGACGACGGCAGAGCTGCAGAGCGCGAGAGCGAAGAACTGCTCTCCGCGATGAACGGCTACGTCATACTCGCGGATATCGGCGGGAAGCCGCTCACGAGCGAGCAGCTCGCGGAGGCGATAGACCGCGCGTATCTGACGGCGGACAAAGTACAGTTCGTCATAGGCGGCAGCCGCGGCGTGACGGAAGAAGTGAAAAAGCGAGCCGATCTCGCGGTGTCATTCGGCAGAGTGACGTATCCTCACCGCCTCATGCGCCTTATTGCCGCGGAGCAGCTCTACCGCGCCTTTACCATAACCGCGGGCACGGCGTATCACAAGTAGGCGAAAGACTGATAGTCCGCGGGATCGCGGCATATAATGCCGTATGTATGTTTACGACGATCTACGGCGCGATTGCTGCCGACTGTGCCGTAAAGGCGCGGTGTGCGGAACGATAGGCAGGTCGCTGTTCGGCGCGCACATAGTGTGTTTCCATCTGGGGCCGAAGGACGGCGCGCAGATGATAGTGCAGGGCGGCATGCACGCCCGCGAATGGGTGACGAGCCTGCTCGTGGTGCGGCAGGCGGAAACGCTGCTGCGCGAAAAACTGCCCATAGGCATATTTTTTATCCCCATGACGAACCCCGACGGGGCGGAACTCGCGCAGCGGGGCTGCGAACGCTTCCCCAACGCCGCGGAGCTGCTGCGCATGAACGGCAGCCGCGACTTCCGGCTGTGGAAGGCGAACGGGCGGGGAGTGGATATCAACTGCAATTTCGACGCGCGCTGGGGAAGGGGCAAAGGCAACGTGCCGTATCCCGCGCCCGCATCCTGCGTCGGCGCTCGTCCCGAGAGCGAGCCGGAGACGGCGGCTCTCGCGAGCTTCACTCGGCGGCTGCGCCCCGTGATCACGGTGAGTTACCATGCGCTCGGGCGGGAGATATATTACGAGTTCGGTCAGCGCGGAGCGGCTCTCGGGCGCGACCGCGCTCTCGCCGAAGCAGCGGGGAAGTTCCTCGGCTACCGCGTCGTGAGCGGCGATCTCGGCAGCGCGGGCGGGTACAAGGACTGGTGCGTGTCCCGCCTCGGGATAACGGCGCTCACCGTGGAGATAATAGGCGAGGACAAACGCCACCCGCTCCGCGAAGAGGATCTCGCGGGCGAAGAGAAGAACATCATGCTGCCGCTGCTGCTCGCCGAGCTCGTGCGCGGAGCGGACGGAGGGTAAATGACAAGCGAAGAGAAGTACATGAAGGCGGCGCTCGCCGAAGCGAAAAAGGCGGAGGCCAAGAGCGAAGTGCCCGTCGGCGCGGTGATAGTGCTGGACGGCAAAGTCATCGCGCGCGCTCACAACGAGCGCACTACCAAGTGCGACCCCACCGCTCACGCCGAAGTGCTCGCTCTGCGCAAAGCGGGCAGAAAGCTCGGGCACTGGAACCTCGAAGGCTGCGAGCTGTACGTCACCAAAGAACCCTGCGTGATGTGCGCGGGCGCTATAGTGCTTTCACGCATAAAGCGCGTGCGCTACGGCGCCTACGACCGCCGCTTCGGCTGCGCCGGTACCGTAAAGAGCCTGACCGACGACCCCGTATTCAATCATCGGGCGCCCGCCGAAGGCGGACTCATGGAATGCGAGTGCGCGAAACTCCTTACCGACTTCTTTAAGGAGAGGAGAAAAAAGTGATCTTCTCCTCTCCTTAGCACCCGACGCGGGCGGATAGACTATCCGCCCTTTACTTCGCGCGGCGTTTGACCGTAAAATACGAGAAAGTATTTTTGCTTTCCCGTATTTTACTGACGCCGCGCGAAAGTGAGTATAACTGACAGTATAGGCATGTTTCGCTTACTTGCCGCGTTATGTTTTTTCGATCCCTCATCCGGTGCGCCGTTCACGCCTGCGGCGTTCTGCGTGGCACCGGCTTTCCCGAAACCCGAGTGTCGCGGGAAGACTGTAAATAAAGCGGATATATTTTTTGTTTTAAGTTCCTTTGGAGTATGGTGGCGCAGGGGGAAAGAGGGCTTTCCTTTCAAGGAAAGCCCTCTTTTCCCCTGCTCAAAAGTACTATCCCGGCGGGTAGAGGCATATATAGGATCATGGGAAAATTTGACGAGAGAGCGGTGATCCTGGGGAAATATATCGCATCGAGCGCCGACACGGTGCGCGGCGCGGCGAAAAAGTACGGCATGGCAAAATCCACCGTACACAAAGTGCTCACCACGCGCCTGCCGCACGTGGACGCGGCATTGTGGGAGAAAGTAAAACGCGTGCTCGAGACCAACCTTGCCGAGCGCCACCTGCGCGGCGGCGAAGCCACCAAACGCAAATACCTCGGCAGGCGGAAAGAGTGAACGGCAGATCGGGCGCCGCTCCCCGCCCGTAACGTTCCCGCGACGTTTTTCGCGGTTTCGGGCGGGGCACCCGCGATGTTTTCGCAAAACGAGGGGCACACGGTATTTCCGCCGCATATTGACAATATGCGGCTGTTGTGTCGTTACGCGGGAAGAGCTTAAAGCATTCGCCGTAAATTATAACGAAGCGGCGGGCTACGAGCACGGCTATTTCGCTCCGCCGACATATCATGACAGTATAGTGAAAACAGCGTGACAGAATGTGAAAAACTCTTTTGTGCAAAAACGCTTGCGATTACCGTGCCGAATGGTGTATAATAAGTTTATGAAAAGTTTATTTTCGCGGCGTGCGGGATGGTGCGGCGGGAAAACGGACGTTCAAATAACGCAAAGGAAGTATAATGGATGTTTACTTTGACGACGGACAGCGCGGTAGACGTATTCCGCTCTAAATTGGATGAGCTGGGTGTTTTCTGGGTGCCGCTGACGTTCACGATAGACGGGGTCACTTACGAGGACGATTTCTCGGACGACGCGAAGTACAAAGAATTTTACGATAAAGTGCGCGCGGGCGCCCTGCCCGTGACGAGCCAGATCAATCCGTTTACTCACGAAGAGTTTTGGGAGAAGGTGATCGAGAAAACGGGTCCGACGGATATCGTCCATCTTACGCTTTCGAGCGGGCTGAGCGAGACGTATTCGTCCGCATGCAAGGCGGCGGAGAGCTTTATGGAAAAGCACCCCGACAGCCGCGTATACGTCGTGGATTCGCTTGCCGCCACTCAGGCGGAGATGCCCGTATTCGAAACGGCGCTGCGCCTGCGCGACGCGGGCGAGAACGCGGCAGCCGCGGCGGAAGCGCTTCGGGCGTACTCTCACCGCATACAGGTGTATATTATCGCGGACGATCTTTTCCATCTCAAACGCGGCGGGCGGGTGAGCACGGCGGCTGCGGTAGTCGGCTCCATGTTCAAGATCAAGCCGCTCATCGTGTTCGACGACGCGGGCAAGCTGCAGGTATACAAAAAGCCGCTCGGCTGGAAGAAGGCGCTCAAAATGGTCCTCGACCATATCGACGAGTATTGCACCGATCCTTCTTCCAAGAAGTTCTGGATAGCGCACGCCGACGCCCTCGACAAAGCGGAGGAAGCGCGGGACGCCATCCTTGCCAAATACCCGGGCGCGACCGTCCGTATCGGCTGGATAGGCCCTGTCATCGGCGCGCACACCGGCGCAGGCACGATAGGTATCCTTTTCGAATCCAACAGCAGATTGATGTGAGCAAAACGGGCGGTTTTCCGCCCGTTTTTATATTGATGTATAAAACGCGTGTTTGCCTGTTTTCAGGCAAACACGCGTTTTGACATTTTGGGAAGGCGCATAGCTCTTTCCTTGCGCACCGCTACCGCTCGCTTTACGTGCGCTTCGGTCAGGCGCAAAGCCTTTATTCCGAAAAATTTTCAAACGGATTTCTTTTTGAAATTCGTTTGAAATATTTTTCGTCATTTCAGACGCGAAAAGCGCGGCTTTTCGGCGTAAAGTCACGTTTCGGAGTCGCCGCGGGGTCACCCTGCGGCGACCGCTAACGCTACGCCCGCTTCCGAGAACGTGCCTTTCCATCCGAAAATCTCGCAGTTTCGCTACGAATTCCGTTATTTGTTGCGTATGTGCGCAGAGACTTAAAACGAAGTGCCGCGCTGAAAGCGCGGACACC
>DXHS01000015.1 GCA_019113275.1 Candidatus Protoclostridium stercorigallinarum | reverse complement strand
GCGGCGATCCGCGAGCCGGGTGCGGTGAGTGGAACTGACAAGATAAGCGTGTACCGCCTGCTTGCCTTGTTACGTTTTTTCGATCCCCTCATCCGCCTTGCGTTCGCATTCTTACAAATGCTCTGCGCTTCGGCACCTTCCCCGAAACATAGTGTCGGGGAAGGCTCTCGCGATGACCGCGCATTTGCGCGGGATAAATTCACGAGCGTAAGCGAGTCCGAACCACCCTCTCCGTGTTGCCCCGGAGAGGGTGGTTTGCCGCAAAAGTGTTAAGCGAACGGTGAGTGAGATTGACGAAATAAGTTTGTATTGCCCGCATTTCCCGCCCCGAAACGAAGGAAGGCGCAGAGCGGGGTTCGGGGCGCGCAGCCCGAGGAAGCGTTCCTCGGTCGGCGATGCCCGATAGGGCGAGCCGACGTGACCGACAGCGTACCCGCTATGCGCCTTCCTCCCCAAGGACGGTTACTATGCACGAGTAAAGCGCATACGCCACCTTCCGCCTGTACTCGGGTGTGACGAGCCGGGATTCCTCTTCGGGGTTGGACATGAAGCCGCATTCGACGAGTACGGAGGGATACTGCGAGCACTCGAGGATATAATAGTCGGCGCTCTTGGCGGCGCGGTCGCAGGAGAGCGCGGCGTTGAGCACGCTCTGCATGCGCTCGGCGTATCCTCTGCCCGTTTCGGACGACGCCGAATAGAACACCTGCGCGCCCGAAACGCTGCGGAGAGGATAGGAATTCTGATGCACGCTTATCACGAGATCGGGCTCCGCCGCGTTTATGATGTCGCGGCGGGCGCGCATATCCGACTGCTTGAAACTCTCCCCCGCTTCGGCGAGGTCGACGTCTTTATCCCGCGTCATCACCACGGTAAAGCCCGCTTCGCGCAGAAAATGTCGCAGACTGAGCGAGATGCCGAGGTTGATATCCGCCTCTTTCTCGCCCGTATCCGTGCCCACCACGCCGCCGTCCGCGCCGCCGTGCCCGGGATCTATGACCACGGTCATACCGTTGGACGCCGCGGTATGCACCGCCGAGGACGCGCATGCCGCGGATATTATCCCCGCCGCGGCAAGTACGAGCGCGGCGACGATGACGAGCGTGCTCTTTTTTATTATGAACGATCTCATGCCGTCAGTTTATGTCCGCCGCGCCGCTCAGCCAGCTCTTGAAGTAACCCGTAAGGCTCATGCCCGAGCTCTTTTCGAATTCCGCTATAAGGCAGGCGGCGTCCGCCGTTTTGCCCGAGTAGCCCGCATAGTACGAACGCAGCGCCTCGAAGAAGGCGTCGTCGCCCAGCAGATGGCGGAGAGAGTCCAGCATCAGTTCGCCTTTGACGTAAGCGTGGAAGGCGTATTCGGTGGGCGTGGAATACTCGCCGAGCGCTCTGTCCATCACGCCCATGTTTTCGACGTCCGCATTGACTTCGGAGAACAGCACGTACGACTGCATCGCGTCCGCCACTCTGTCCGAGATATCCACGCCGTACTCGGGATTATGCTCGTAGAACAGTGTGGTCGAATACTCGGCAAGCCCCTCGTCCAGCCACGGCTCGTTTATCTGGTCGTTGCCCACCGCCGCGTACCACCACTGGTGCGCCGTTTCGTGGATGATCGCCTCTTTCATCATCTCCTCGCCGAGAGAGTCGGATATCATCACGAGCGACGGGTATTCCATCCCGCCCTCTATGAACGGCGTGACGACCACCGAGAGAGTATCGTAAGGGTATTCGCCGAACAGCTCGGAGAACGTCTCCACCGCATCAACGGCGACGGGCAGACCCGCTTCCGCCTGCGGCGCGGTGCCGTAAAAGCGCACGGTCACGTCGCCCGCCTTGCCCTCGGTGCAGGAATACTTTTCGGACGCGCATATCGCGAAATCGCGGACGTTATCCGCCGTGAACGTGTACACCGTGCGCTCGCCGTCCACTGCGGCGGCTATGCTGCCCGTGCCCGCGACTTCCCAGCCCGTCGGGACTGAGAACGTCACGTCGTAGTCCGCCGTATGCGAATAGAACGGATCGCCGTAAGACATGTACGGATCGGTGCGCCATGCGCCGTCCTCGCGAACCGCTGCTATCGGGTACCAATTGCCGAGATTGAGCTTACCGTCGTAATGCCCGAAGCGGTTGCGCGTTTCGGGGATATCCAGCGTGAAGCTCATCTCCACGTCCGCCGAAGCTCCGGGAAGCAGCGACAGCCCCGTTATCATAAGGACGTCTTCGTCCTCGCCGCCTATCTCCCACGCGCACTCCTCGCCGCCGTACGTCACCGACGATATCGTTATACCGCCGTAGCTCACCCCGTGCGGATAAGCGTCGGATACGTCCGACGACCACACGGGAGCGTAATTCGCCCCCTCACGGTAGGCGCTCGGGTACAAGCGGAAATAGAGGTCGTTCAGCTCCCCCTCTCCTTCGTTGACGTAATGCACGCTCATGTCCGCGGTCACCGTCATCGTCTTGGCGTCGAACACCGCGTCTATGTCATATGCCGTCCTGTCTTCCTCTTCCCCGGCGCATGCGGTGAACGCGCATGCCCCGAGACAAAGCAACACCGCCGCCGCGGCTATACATAATTTTTTCATATCTGTCTCCTTGCTTCTTCTCGCAATATGTATATTCGCTTCCCCCGCCCGAAAATTCCCGAAATTTTTTCCGAAATCCCTTGACAATGCGTGAACAAAGTCGTATACTGATAATAAATTAAATGATTGCTTAATCGTTTAATAATAAAAACGATTTCGGAGGTTTCTTGTCATGGCGACGAAGAAGTACGAGATAGAAGATCTGGACTGCGCGCACTGCGCACAGAGGATAGAGGATGAAGTGAACAAGCTGGACGGAGTGGAATGCAGACTGACGTTTGCTCTGTCGCAGATGAAGGTGACGACGGAGCGCGATTTCCGCGGCGTGGAAAAAGAGATAAAGCGCATCATGAAGGTCATCGAACCCGACGCGTCGATGAAGGAGATAAAGGGCGTATGAAAGCAGATAAGCGACTGATATCCGTCGCCGTCGGGCTGGTGTTTTTCGTCCCCGCCCTGCTGCTCGACAAGATATGGGGCATCTTTCCCGCATATCTGACGCTGTACGCCCTCGCGTGGGCGTCTGCGGCATGGTCGGTAGTCGTCAAGGCGGCGCGTAACATACGGCGCGGCGTGATATTCGACGAGAATTTTCTCATGCTCATAGCATCGATAGGAGCGTTCGCGATAAATCTCGCGTTTTCCGACTTTGAAACGGAGCTGTGCGCTCCGGGCGGCGGCGAGGCGATGATGGACGGCGTGCTCGTCATGCTACTGTACCAGGTGGGCGAATACTTTCAGGCTCTCGCGGTCAGGCGTTCGCGCAAGAACATACGCAAGCTGCTCTCCATGCGCCCGGACAGCGCGGTCGTGTTCAGAGGCGGCAAGGAGACGGAAGTCGACCCCGAGGATGTTGAGGTCGGCGAGCTCACGATAGTGCGCGCGGGAGAGCGCATAGCGCTCGACGGCGTGGTGACGGACGGAGCGAGCTATGTGGACACGTCCATGGTCACGGGCGAGAGCGTGCCGGCATACGTCCGCCCCGGCGACGAAGTTAAGAGCGGCTGCATAGCCGTAGACGGGCTGCTCACCGTGCGCACGACCAAGAATTTCGGCGAATCCACGGCGACCAAAATGCTGCGGCTGGTGGAAGAGGCGGCGGACAAGAAAGCCAAGCAGGAGACGTTCATCACGGCGTTCGCGAAAGTATATACGCCCGTCGTATGCGCGATCGCACTGCTCGTGGCGGTGATCCCTTCCCTCGTGCAGACGTTCGCGTTCGGCGTCGCCGCGGGAGAAGCATGGCACAGCTGGATATACACGGCGCTGTCGCTGCTCGTGGTCTCCTGCCCCTGCGCGCTGGTCATCAGCGTGCCGCTCACCTTCTTCTCGGGCATCGGCGGGGCGAGCCGCATAGGCGTGCTCATGAAGGGTTCCGACTGCTTTTCGCCGTATGCGAAAGCGACCGTCATGGCGTTCGACAAAACGGGCACGATAACGATGGGCAGGTTCTCCGTAAAAGACGTGCATACGGACGACGAGACGTTATCCATGCTCGCCGCGGCGGAAAGCAAATTCAATCATCCGATAGCAAAAGCCTTCGCCTCCGTCGACGCCCATGGCTGCGAGTGCACCTCCGCCGAGGACGTTTCGGGCAAAGGCATACGCGCGGTCGTGAACGGCAAACGGCTCGACGCCGGTACGAAGGCTTTCATGAGCGAGTGCGGACTGACTCCGGATGCCGTCGATTCGCCGTACACCGTAGTGCATATAGCGGCGGACGGCGAATACAAAGGGTATGTAACGGTAGCCGATACGGTCAAGCCGGACAGCATACGCGCGATGAAAGAGTGCCGCGAAATCGGCGTGCGCACGGTCATGCTCACGGGCGACCGCCCCGAAGTGGCTGCCGCCGTGGCGCGCGAAGTGGGCATCGACGAGTACCGCGCGGGTCAGCTGCCGCAGGACAAGGTGACCGCCGTTCGGGAGCTGTCAAAACACGGCAAAGTGATATTCTGCGGCGACGGCATAAACGACGCGCCCGTGCTTGCGACGGCGGACGTCGGATGCGCGATGGGCGGCGTGGGCAGCGATTCCGCCATCGAAGCGGCGGACGTTGTCGTCATGCACGACGATCTTACGAGCGTCGTCGCGGGCAGACGGCATGCGAAAAAGGTCATACGCATCGCGATGGAAAACATAGTCGGTTCGCTGCTGATCAAAATCGCGATAATGCTGCTCTCGGTGCTCCTCCCCGCCCTCGGCGTGCTCGTCGAGTTCCCGCTCTGGATAGCGATAATGGGCGATGTCGGCGTCTGCCTCGTCGCAATAGCCAACTCCATGCGCGCCCTGCGCTGCAGGAAGTAGCTTTCCAGGGAGAGGAAGACCCTCTTCGGACTTAGAGCTGCGATACAAGCACGACACTTAAAAAGAGATGTAAAAAAGTTTTACCGTACAGTCTCGGCTGTACGGTAAAAAACATTCTGCAGCAAATTACGCCGACGGCTTCCCCTCGTTATCGGCGATCATACACCGAAAGTCGGGACGGTCGTCCGTCTTTGCCGAAAACGCAACGACTGCATTCATATATCTTTTTACAAATCCAAACTATTTTGGTCAAGCAAAAAGTTAATCAGCCCCATAGTTACAATGCCTTCCTCGTCGGTCCGGGGGCGTATATTGTCCTTTACTACAATGATTTTTTTGAAGGAATCGCCCACTTTGATGAGCGAACGTTTCTCCTGCCGCAATTTTTCTTCCGTCGGCATTTCGTAAGCCGACTGAATGTAATACTTCTTGCTGCCCTTATTGGCAACGAAGTCGATTTCAAGCTGCTTTAACTTGCGCTTTCCGTCGATCGTTTCCCTGCTCTCCACCACGCCGACGTCAACCGAATAACCGCGCACTTTCAGCTCGTTGAATATGACGTTCTCCATAATGCGGTTTTCTTCTACCTGTCTGAAATTGAGACGAGCATTGCGCAGCCCCACGTCTGCCATATAATATTTGAGAGGCGTTTCAAAATACTTTTTACCCTTTACGTCGTAGCGCTTTGCACTGTCGAAGAGAAAAGCATCGGTAAGATAGCCAAGATAACTTTTTGCCGTAACATCGCTGATCGACTTGCCCTTTATGCTTTTGAGGGTATCGGAGATCTTTTTGGGGTTGGTGAGCGAGCCGATGGCAGAACACAGGAAATCGACAATAGAGTCCATCTCATCGGGGTACTGCACATGATTACGCTCGACGATATCGGAAAGATAGACCTTTGATATGAGCGTTTTCAGGTATTCGATTTTCTGCTCCTCGGTGTTTCGCTCAAAGAGGGCGGGCATACCGCCATATAAATGATACTCGTCCCAAGCATCGTATTTATCGCCGCCCTTGGCGGAATAGAACTCTCCGAATGAAAGAGGATAGATCCTTACTTCGTCGCCTCTGCCGCGAAACTCCGTAAGAATGTCGCTCGACAGAAACCGCGAATTGCTGCCCGTAACATACACGTCGAGATTCTTTTTGTACAGATAGCCGTTCAAAACGGCTTCAAACGAGCCGAGCTGCTGTACCTCGTCCAAGAGCAGATAATACTTCCCCTCGTCGGTCAGCATACTCTTGATATAAGCGGAAAACTTATGCGGATCGACTTTGCGCTTGCTTGCCGCAAGATCAAGCATGTTTTCCCCGATCTTTTCGAGGTCATCCTCGGAATCAAAGGCAAACTTGATAATATGCCTCTCATCAATGCCATGCTGCAGGAGGTATTCTCCTAAAATATCGAATAGCAACACCGATTTCCCGCATCGACGAATGCCTGTGATGACTTTGATCGAACCGTTATTCATTCTGTCGATAAGCCTTTGTAAGTACAGATCTCGCCTGATCATTGAACCCTCACATTTAATTAAAAATCATTGGACATGTCCACTTTTTTCAAAGTCGTTTTTATTATAACACAGTTTCGGTCTATCGTCAAGGAGCTGAGTAAAAATATTTGAATTAAAAAATATACGAATGCGCCTGCCGATAGAATTTCGTTACTACAAAATACCCCGAAGAGCGTTATCCTCTCCGGGGTGTTCGTTTGCTTTTAACTATATGCGATCTATTTAATGCTATGCCGCAAACAACGTTCTCAATAGTGACGGGTAAGAAATTATCGGACATATCCGCTTTTTTCAAAATCGTTTTTATTGCGATGCTACAAAACGTTACATCTCGTTACAAAACGTTACATGCAACTTTACAAAACTTTACATACGTTTACGTAAAACTTTACGTGCGACGTTACAAAACGTTACATCTCGTTACATAAGTTTACATAACTTTACATGTAACTTTACAAAACTTTACATGTGACTTTACACTATTTTTCATCGGCTTTGACGCGCGGCGGATCGATAGCGTTTTAAGTTTCTCCTGCATGATCGTTCTCTAAAAACTTATGGCGGTCACACATCCCCGTCTTCTTCGGCGGCAGTTTTGATCTCCAATGCCCGTTTATCCCCGGCGTTAAGCGGCGATATCACGCTCCGACCCAATCTTTTTTCCACGGCGCCGCGTGCGTCTTTTGCAACGGCGCCGCCTTCTTTCGCCACACGTTTGTTCTCTTCGAACGTTTCGGGGCGCTGCTGTTTGGAAAGCGCCGTGGTCGTAACTTCCGCAAGCATGTTGAGGACGAGTTCCATGTTCGTCATATTATCGCGCAGGTTTTCCTTGCGCAAGCCTTTGAACTCTTTATACTCCCGCACGGATAAGCCCTCCATGCCTTCGTCATCTCGTCGGTGAGTATCGCATATTCCTTGTCTTTACTCACGCCGCGCGCTTTCCACTCGTCCGTCCGCTCTTTACGCATCTCTATCGTCTGCAGCCGCTGGTTTATCCAACCTTCGGTGTAGCCTTTGGCTCGGTAAAAATCCGCCCCGCGCAAAATAGCTTTCTCCGGGTCTGCTATCTCATCCAACCGTTCGCTGCCCACCTGAGCGAGCCACACTTTGAACGGTTCGGCTTTCGGTGACGGAACAGACTGCACGAGACGCAGCACTCCTTTGGTATCCAGACAGTCGGTCGTTCGCATCTTGCCGTCGGAAGCGAGCATTTTCAAACCGTGACAATTTGTCACGAGTTCGCTCCCCTCCTCTTTCAGGCGCTGTTTCAATTTCCGCCAATATGCGCCCGGATCTTTGCTTGCCGAATCCGCAAGGATATTACACACATCCACCACCGAGAAATACCACTCCTCTTCCTCGGCGTTCCATGCCGTGCGCACGCTCTTGTTTTCGAATACCTTTACCTTGTTTTCCATACCCGTACCTCGCCCGTCTCCGTCACAAACGGCATTAAAGCCGCGAACAGACGACAAAATATTTTAAGCGAATTTCTTTTGAAATTCGCTTAAAAGTCTTTCTATGTTACAGCGGCTTCATCGTCGGGAACAGCAATACGTCGCGGATGTACGGGCTGTCGGTGAGCAGCATGACCAGACGGTCGAGCCCGAAGCCCAGTCCGCCCGTGGGCGGCATGCCGTACTCGAGCGCCATTATGAAGTCCTCGTCCACCTCGGCGTTGGCGCCCTCTTTACGGCGCTGCTCCACCTGACGCTCGAAACGACGGCGTTGGTCGATGGGATCGTTGAGCTCGCTGAACGCGTTGCCCATTTCGTGACCCGTTATGAAATACTCGAACCGTTCGGTGAACATGGGGTCGGAAGGCTTGCGCTTTGCGAGCGGCGAGTTCTCCACGGGGTAGTCGTAGATGAACGTCGGCTGCACGAGGTGCTCTTCCACGAACGCGTCGAACAGAGCCGCAAGCACGAGCCCCTTGGTCGCGTTCTTATCCTCGAGCTCCACGCCCAGCTTCTTCGCCTCTTCCCTTGCCTGCTCGTCCGACTGCCAGGAGTAATAATCCGCGCCGCTGTACTCTTTGACGGCTTCCGCCATCGTCATGCGCTTCCAGGGCGACTCCATGTCTATCTCCACGCCGCGGTACATCACCTTTGCGCTGCCGCACACGTTGCGCGCGACGGTGCGGTACATATCCTCTATGAGCTCCATCATACCCATGTAATCGGTGTAAGCCTCGTACATTTCCACGGTGGTGAACTCGGGATTGTGTGTGGCGTCCATGCCCTCGTTGCGGAATATGCGCCCCACTTCGTACACCTTGTCGAACCCGCCGACTATAAGGCGTTTGAGGTACAGCTCCGTTTCTATGCGCAGGTACATGTCTATATCCAGCGCGTTATGGTGCGTCACGAAGGGACGCGCCGCCGCGCCTATCTCCACCGTGTGCAGCACGGGCGTATCCACTTCGAGATAGCCGCGCCCGTCGAGATAGCGGCGCACTTCGCTTATTATGCGGCTGCGCTTATAGAACGTGTCCTTGACCTCGGGATCCATGATGAGGTCGACGTAGCGGCGGCGGTAACGCAGTTCCTTATCTACCAGACCGTGGAACTTCTCGGGCAGCGGCAGCAGGCTCTTTGAGAGCAACTCTATGGAATGCGCGTGCACGCTTATCTCGCCGCGGCGGGTGCGGAACACCAGCCCGCTTATGCCCACGAAATCGCCTATATCCCACTTCTTGTACTCCGCGAACGTCTCCTCTCCGATATCGTTGACGCGCAGGTATACCTGGATGCGCCCGCTGCCGTCCGCGACGTCTATAAAGTTCGCCTTGCCCATGTCGCGTCGGCTCATGATACGCCCCGCGATACGCACCTCGGTGTTTTCCAGGCGGTCGAACTCGTCCTTTATCGCGGCGGCGGTGCAGTCGCGCGCGAACTTGGTGACGGTATACGGATCCTTGCCCGCCTCGCGCATCGCGGCGAGCTTAGCCAGCCTTACCTTCTTTACTTCGAACGCGTCCTCTTCTTCGAGAGCCGCTTCGGGTATGTTGTTCTCGTTTTCGCTCATTTTCAGTGTATCGCTATTATCTTGAAGTGTCTTCTCGTGACGTGGTTGCCCACCTTGATCTCCGCGCGGAACTCGTCTCCCGCCTTATGGGAAAGGAGCGCCTTGCCTATCGGGGAATCGTTGGATATCTTCTTATTGACGGGGTCGCTGTCCTGCGAGCCCACTATCTGGTACTCGAGGTACTCCTTGTCGTCCATCGCGAAACTGACGGTGCTGCCTACGCCCACGCTGTCCGTGCGGACGTTCTCGATGACCACCGCGTTGTGGAGCATGGTCTCGAGATCGCTTATCTCGCGCTCCATCTTTGCCTGCTCGTCGCGGGCGAGATCGTACTCGGCGTTCTCCGAAAGGTCGCCGAACGAACGCGCTTCCTCGATCTTCGCAGCCATTTCCGCTCTGCCTCTGCCCTTGAGATCCTCGAGACGCTTTTCCAGCTCCGCCTTGGACTCGGCGGTAAGTAATACTTTCTCTGCCATTGATATATCTCCTTATGGATATTCGTTTATTATTCCGCGCCCGTTTTGCGCTCTTCGGCGCAGCGGACCACGAATCTGCTCATCCTCTCGGCTGCCTGCATGAGCGTGCGCAGGCTCGTCGCGTAAGACACCCTTATGTAATCCTTGCCCGCGTCGCCGAACGCGTCGCCGGGAACGACAGCCACCTTCTCGTCCGCGAGCAGCCTGCGGGCGAACTTCTGCCCGTCCATGCCCGTGGAAGAGACCTTCGCGAGCGCGTAGAACGCGCCTCCGGGCAGACGGCATTCCAGCCCCATCGAATTGAGCTCGTCTACGATGAAGCGACGGCGGCGGTCGTACTCCTCCACCATGTCGCTCACCGCTTTGTAACCGTCGTAACGCCCGTCTTTGAGCGCAGCCAGCCCCGCGTACTGCGAAGGCGTGGGCGCGCAAAGCGCGGTGTATTGGTGCACTTTGAGCATCGCCGAGAGCGCGTCCGACGGAGCCGCCACATAGCCCAGCCGCCAGCCCGTCATCGCGAACGCCTTGGAAAAACCGTTGATGACGATCGTGCGGTCGCGGTAACCGCTCACGGACGCGGGCGAAACGTGCTTGCCGTCGTAAGTCAGTTCGGCGTATATCTCGTCGCTGACTACGGAAAGGTCGTACTTTTCTATGACCGGCAAAAGAGCCGTTATGTCCTCTTTCGTCATCACCGCGCCCGTGGGATTGTTGGGGTACGGCATGATTAGCACCTTCGCGTTGCTTCCCGCCGCGGCTTCTTCCAGCGCCTCGGGCGTGAGTTTGAAGTCCGACCTCAGAGTGCAGTCCACGGGGACGGGAGTCCCGCCGCACAGCATGGTGATGGGGAGATAGGATACGTAGCTCGGCGACGGGATGAGCACGCCGTCGCCCGGCTCGACGAGCACGCGCAACGCAAGGTCTATCGCCTCGCTCGCGCCCATCGTCACGAGCACTTCGGACTTCGGGTCGTAGTCTATGCCGAAGCGACGGGAAAGATACGCGGCTATCTCCTCGCACAGCGCGGGCAGTCCCTTATTGGACGTGTAGGCCGTATAGCCGCGCTGCACGCTCTTGATCGCGGCGTCGCGGATATACCACGGCGTGACGAAATCAGGCTCGCCAACGCCGAGGGAAAGCGCGTCCGGCATAGTGGAAACTATGTCGAAAAACTCGCGTATGCCCGACGGCTTGATCTGTTGTATCGTCTTGTTCAGCCTCATAAGCGTTTCAGGCGTGCACCGCCTGCCTGACGACACCGCACGACTTCGTGCATACGCCGCCGACCTTGTATTTTTTGAGGATGAAATGCGTGGCGGTGGACAGCACTTTGTCCATGACCGACAGCTTCTCGCTTACGAAACGCGAAACGTCTTTAAGGCTCTTGCCCTCGATGATGACGGCAAGGTCGTAAGCGCCGCTCATGAGATACAGCGTTTTGACCTCGTCGAACTGGTATATCTCTTCGGCGATCGCGTCGAACCCGTGCTTGTACATGGGCGAGACCTTTACTTCGATGAGCGCCTCCACGGTGTCCTTGTCGGCGAGCTCGTCGTCCGTTATCACGGTGTACTTGATGATGACGCCGCTGTCCTCCATGTCCTTGATGGCGGCAGTCACCGCTTTTTCGTCCGCGCCCAGCATCTTGGCTATGCGCGCCGCGCCCAGGCGCGAATCCTCGCCGAGAAGTCCGAGGATATCTTCGCGAAGTTTATCCATGATCGCCCTCCTTGCGATTCAGACATTGTCCCCCGCCGCCATGCGCAGCGAACCGCCGCAAAGCAGCATCTTCTGCTGACGCTCGCCGCATTCCAGCTTAAGAGGGATGTTTATGTTCTTGTTCTCCACGACGAGCACGAACTTGCGGCACATAACGCTGTCCGGCGCGTCGTATATCGCAACGGTATCGCCCTCTTCCAGCTTGTCGTAATCCGCGCTGTCCGCGAACACGAGCGGGAGTATGCCGTTGTTCATCAGATTGTCCTTATGTATGCGCGCGAAGCTCTTCGCCACCACCGCCTTTATGCCCAGCTGCAGAGGCACGAGCGCCGCATGCTCACGGCTGCTGCCCTGACCGTAGTTGGAACCCGCGACGATGAACCCGCCGTTCTTCGCCTTGGCGCGCGCGGGAAAATCCTTGTCGCAGTTCGCCAGGCAGTAGTCGGAAAGGTAAGGTATGTTGGAGCGGTACGCGAGCAGAGCGGCGTTGGACGGCATGATGTGATCCGTCGTTATATCGTCGCCCAGTTTTATGAGCACTTCGCCTTTGAGCTCTTTGGCGAGCGGATGCGTTTTGGGGAAAGGCTTGATGTTGCTGCCGCGCACCACCTTGACGTCCCCGAACTCGTCGGGGCGAAGGATGAGATTGTCGTTTATGAGGAACTTTTCGGGCATCTTTATCTCGGGGAGTTCCACGCCTTCGGGGCTGGTCATCACGCCCGTAAGAGCGCTCACCGCCGCCGTTTCGGGCGAAACGAGATATACCTGCGCGCTCGGCGTGCCGCTGCGGTTGTAGAAATTACGGTTGAACGTGCGCAGCGATATCGCGCCTTCCTTGGGGCTCTGACCGTTGCCTATGCAGGGTCCGCACGCGCATTCGAGCACTCTCGCGCCCGCGCCGAGGATGTCGGCGAGCGCGCCGTTCTCCGCCAGCATCATGAGCACCTGGCGGGAGCCCGGGGATACCGTGAAGGAAACGTCGGGATGAATGCGCTTGCCTTTGAGTATAGCAGCCACCTTCATAAGGTCGAGATACGAGGAGTTCGTGCACGAACCCACGCATATCTGATCCACCTTTATGCCGGCAAGCTCGCTCACGGGCTTGACGTTGCCCGGAGAATGGGGGCATGCGGCGAGAGGCGCGAGCGCGTCGAGATCGATGACGATATGCTCGTCGTACTCCGCGTCCTTATCCGCGGCAAGAGGCGTGTAATCGTCCCCTCTGCCCTGCGCTTCGAGGAACGCTTTCGTCGTTTCGTCGGACGGGAACACCGAAGTGGTCGCGCCCAGCTCCGCGCCCATATTGGTTATCGTGGCGCGCTCGGGCACCGTGAGATACTTCACGCCGTCGCCCGTATATTCCATGACCTTGCCCACGCCGCCCGAGGTGGTGAGCACTTCGAGCACTTTGAGTATGACGTCCTTGGCGGTCACGCCCGCTCTCAGCCTGCCTTTGAGCTCCACGTTCACGACGCGGGGCATGACGAGATAGAACGGCGCTCCGCCCATGGCGAGAGCCACGTCCAGCCCGCCCGCGCCTATCGCGAGCATGCCTATACCGCCGCCCGTGGGCGTGTGCGAGTCCGACCCGAGCAGCGTTTTGCCCGGCTTGCCGAAACGCTCGAGATGTACCTGGTGGCAGATGCCGTTGCCAGGCTTGGAAACGTATATGCCGTGGCTGAGCGCCACCGACTGGATGTACGCGTGGTCGTCTGCGTTGAGCTGGCTGGACTGGAGCATGTTATGGTCGATGTACGCCACGCTGCGCTCCGTCTTTACCTTGTCCGTGCCTATCGCTTCGAACTGCAGATATGCCATCGTTCCCGTGGAATCCTGTGTGAGCGTCTGGTCGATCGCGATCGCTATCTCCTCGCCCGGGACCATTTTTCCCGAAACGAGATGCTTGGATATTATCTTCTGGGTAAGGTTCATGTCGTCCTCCCGGTAAAGTATATGCTTATTCGCGCCCGCGCGCCGCGCCCGTCGCGAAAGCGGCTCGCAAGCAATAAAAGCGGAAACACCTTCCGCTTCGTATATTATAAAGAAATTTCCCGTTAAAGTCAATCGTTTGCCGCTTGCCTTTTGCGTTTGTTTGGGGTATACTATCCCTATGTTCAAGATATGGCTGAAAACGCATAAAGAAAAAAAGATAGTCAAAAACGAGATAATATTCTACGAAGGCCGCTACGACGAGGACCGCTTCGACGAATACGTCCGCCTCGCCTGCCACGAGACGGATATCCCCACGCCCGTAGTGCTCTCTTCTCACGCAAACAGCTTCACGCGCTACAACATCGCGCATTTCCGCCCGTCCGACTTCGTCGAGCATGTGGATTTCGACGAAATGACGCTGGAAAACGTCAAAGTCTGACGTCCGCGCGGGCACGGGATTTTACTTAAAGTTTATCCTCACGGAGGATAATATCCGCAGGAGGTCACGATCACGCATGAACGAAACGAACGGAAACGAAAATTATATAGATTACAACGAACTCTCGGAAGAGAAGAAAAAAGCGCTCTACGAGGAATTCCTCGCCTCTTACGCCGAGGAAAAGAGACTGTCGCGGATATTCCGCTTCGCTCCCCTCGCCTTTGCCGCGGTCATCATGATCCTTGCGGTAGCCTCGCTCGTCGTCTATTTCGCGGCGGGTATAGGCGTGACGTTCATCGTCGTGCTCGCCGCCACCCTCGCCGCCCTTCTCGTGTTCGTGATATTCAAGATCAGACTGGACAAGATACGCCTCGCCCACTCCGCCCGCTACGCCGCCTGGCTGCGGGACGTAAAACACGTCATAGCGGAACTCAGATAGTCCTTTGCGCGGCGCTTCACCGCAAAAGCGCGAAAGCAATCTTGCTTTCGCGCTTTTGCTGACGCCGCGCTTCGTTCAGACGAAAATATCGCCGTCTTTTTGGTCTATAAC
>DXHS01000003.1 GCA_019113275.1 Candidatus Protoclostridium stercorigallinarum | reverse complement strand
TCCTCACCGTACTCCTTGGTGTTCTTGCACTTGGGATAATTGGGGCATGCGAGGAATTTGCCGCGCGAACCCGTCTTGATGACCATTTTCGCTCCGCACTTCTCGCAAATGACGTCCGTTTCCACAGGCGGCTCTTCCGTCTTCACCTTTATGTTGCCGTTTTCGTCCAGCTGTTTGGTGTTCTTGCACTTGGGGTATGCCGAGCAGGCGAGGAATTTGCCGTACCTGCCCTCGCGGATGACCATGGGCGAGCCGCATTTTTCGCACTTATAGTCGGTCTCCTGCGCGGGCGCCTTCATCTTATATCCGTCCCCCATCGCTTTTTCTATCTCTTTTTCAAAGCCCGTATAGAATTCTCCGATGAGCTGCTGCCAGACTTTGCCGCCTTCTTCTATCGTATCCAGCTTGGATTCCATTTCCGCGGTGAAAGTCACGTCCATGATATCGGGGAAATACATGATGAGCATGTCGCACACCTTGAATCCGAGCTCGGTGGGTTTTATCGACTTACCGTCGCGCTCGGTATAAGCGCGCTTTTCGATAAGCGATACCGTAGGCTGATATGTCGCGGGGCGTCCTATGCCCTTTTCCTCCATGGCTTTTATGAGCGTCGCTTCGGTATAGCGCGCGGGCGGCTTGGTAAATTTCTGCTCGTAGGAATATTCCACGAACGTCGGACGGTCGCCTTCGGAGAGATCGGGCAGTTTTTTCATATCGTCGTCATCCTTCTCCTTGTCGCTGTATACCTTGGTATAACCGGGGAAAAGGGGCGTCCTGCCCGTCACTTTGAATCCGTAGTCGCCGCACTCGATATCCGCCGTAAGAGAGTTGTACTTCGCTTCGCTCATCTGGCTGGCGAGGAACCTCTCGTATATCAGCTTATAAAGGCGGTAATGGTTGCGGGATATGAGATCTTTGAGGCTTTCGGGAGTGCGTTCGAGAGATATCGGACGTATCGCTTCATGAGCGTCCTGCACGTTGCCCTTGCTTGCATAGATATTCGGTTTTTCGGGAACGTAATCCGCGCCGTAATGCGCCGCGATGAACTCGCGCGCCGCAGCCTGCGCTTCGGGAGAAACGCGTGTGGAGTCCGTTCGTATATAGGTTATGAGCGCGACTTTGCCTTCGCCCGGGATATCCACGCCTTCGTAAAGCGACTGAGCGGACATAGACACCTGATTGAGGCTCATGCCGAGCTTGTTGATGGCGTCCTGCTGCATGGTGCTCGTGCGGAAAGGCGCGGGCGCATGCGCTTTGGTCACCGTCTTTTTGACGCTCGTGACTATATACGGCTTACCGTCGAGCCCTTTTATGACCTCGTCGACTTCTTCCTTGCTCCCTATCTTGTACTTGGAGCCGATTTTCGTGGCGAGCGCTGCCCTTATCTTGCCGCCGCGCTGAGAAAGCACGGAAAAGAACGGCCAGTATTCTTCGGGTACGAAATTCATGATCTCGCGCTCGCGCTCCACCACGAGGCGGAGCGTTACGCTCTGCACCCTGCCCGCAGACAGCTTGCTCTGTATCTTGCGGCAAAGCACGGGCGACAGTTTATAGCCCACGAGCCTGTCAAGCACGCGGCGCGCCTGCTGCGCGTCCACAAGGCTCTTGTCTATCTCTCTCGGGCACTCGAGCGCCTTGGTTATCGCTTTTTTGGATATCTCGTTGAAGGTTATGCGCGCCTTTTCGTGCTCGGGTATTCCGAGAATGGTCGCGATATGCCAGGATATGGCTTCGCCCTCGCGGTCCGGGTCGGTCGCGAGGTAGACGCATTCGGCGGATTGTGCCGCTTTTTTCAGCTCGGCTACCACCTCTTTCTTTTTGGGCATGATGACGTACGTCGGCTTGAAGTTGTTTTCCACGTCCACCGCGAGAGTCTTTTCGGGAAGATCGCGAACATGCCCCATCGTAGCGAACACCTTGTATCCGCTGCCGAGATATTTTTGTATCGCGGGTTTCTTACCCACACCTTCGATAACTACGAGTTTCAAACTTAGTTTTACCTCACGAGCAATGAATAATTATTCATCATCTTTCTTTCCACGATACCTTCCATTTCCATTTCGCCGAGCAGCTCCGCCGTCTCCCCCGCGCTTTTGCCGAGCTTTGCCGCGATGTCGTCGAAATGCTTATCGCCTTCGCGTAAAAGTTCGACGACCGTCGCCCTCTCTCCCGTGAAAGTCATTTCTTCCGCTGCACATCCCTTTTCGTAGCCCATGTCTTCGAGCACGTCGCCCGGTCTCGTCGCCGCGGTCGCGCCGTTACGCAACAGTCCGTTAGTTCCCGCAGAACGCGTGGAATTGACGCTGCCGGGTACGGCGAACAGCGGTTTGCCCTGCTCTGCCGCAGCCGTCGCCGTGATGAGCGCTCCGCTCTTTTCGCCCGCTTCGACTATGAGTACGCCGTCCGAAATTCCGCTGAGCAAGCGGTTGCGTTCGTGATAAACGAACTTGTTCGCGACGAACCCGGGCGGGTATGCGCTCATGACGAGCGCGCGGTCTCCCGCGGCGGAAAGGAACTCCGGCATATCGAATCGGTCGTGCCCGCAGGCGAGCACGCATATCACGCTGCCGCCCGCGTCCAGCGCGCCGCGGAGCGCATAAGTGTCTATCCCCGTCGCGTGACCGCTGACGATGACGAAGGTTCCGGACAGTTCCGCCGCCCATTCGCCCGCGACCCTTCTGCCGTAATCGGTGGAAGCGCGGCTGCCCACTACGGCGAGCGTCGGTCTGCCGAGCAGTTCCGTATTGCCTTTGCAATACAGCACATGCGGAGGATATTCTTCGCACGCCGCCAGCTTTTCGGGATAACCCGGGTGCCCCGTCACGAGCAGCCGCAGACCTTTGCGGCGCAGCCCGTAAAGCTCTTCGTTGAGCACGTTTTCATCCGCTCGGCGCAACATTTCGTCGTAAGCGCCTCCGCAGAACTCGCGCAATTTTTCCGAGCCGAGATCCGCCATGATCTCGGACGGAGCGCCGTATATCTCCAGCAAGGCGTGTCTGCGGCGCAGCGAGAGCCCGCTCGTATGCAGCCAATAGTATGCCTTGCGTTCGTCCGTCATATCCTGCGGCTCCTGTCCAGACTGCGGTATTGCACCGCTTCCGCTATATGCTTTTTCATGACGCGCTCCGATCCGTCGAGATCGGCTATCGTGCGGGCTACTTTGAGTATACGGGTGTAAGCGCGGGCGGACAGACCGAGTTTCGCAAACGCCGAGCGCAGCAGCTTTTCGCTCTCCGCATCTATCGCGCAATACTTACGCACGTCCGCTCCGCTCATCTGCGCATTACAATATATCCCGCTTCCCGCGAAACGGGCGAGCTGCACCTTACGCGCTTCGTTCACTCTCGCCTTCACGGTAGCGGAATCCTCCGCGTCCTCGGACGACGACAGTTCGTCGTAAGTCACTCCTCCCACTTCGATATGGATGTCTATCCTGTCGAGAAGAGGACCCGAGATGCGCGCCATATACCGGCTTATCTGCGACGGCGTGCATGTGCATTCCGCCGCCGGGTTGCCGTAGTTGCCGCACGGGCAGGGATTCATGCTCACTACAAGCATGAAGCGCGCCGGGTAATCCACCGAACGCGCAGCGCGAGACACGGTTATCCTGCCGTCTTCGACGGGCTGGCGCAGTATCTCAAGCGTGGCGCGGGGGTACTCGGGCAGTTCGTCGAGGAACAGCACTCCGTTATGTGCGAGCGACATCTCGCCCGGACGTGCGGACGCGCCGCCGCCCGTAAGGGCGATCCTCGACGCCGTATGATGCGGGCTGCGGAAGGGTCTGCGGCACACTATGCCGCCTTCCAGCATCCCCGCGACGCTGTGTATCTTGGTAGTTTCCAGCATCTCTTCCGCGCTCATGTCGGGAAGGATGGACGGAAGACATTTGGCGAGCATCGTTTTTCCGCCGCCCGGAGGACCTATCATGAGTATGTTGTGTCCTCCCGCCGCGGCGATCTCCATCGCCCGCCGCGCGGCGTACTGACCTTTCACGTATTTCAGGTCCTCGCCGTGAGCGTCCGCCGCAGCCGCCTGCGGGTCGCGCACTTCCAGAGGGAGAGCGTTGCCGCCCGCCAGATATGCCGTTACCGAACGCAGATCGGGGAACGCATAAGTATCTATCCCCGAGACGAACGATGCTTCTTCCGCATTGCCCGCAGGGATGACCGCTCTGCGGTACCCCGCCTCTTTCGCGGCGAGAAGTATGGGCAGTATGCCGTTCACCTTGCCGAGCTCGCCGCCGAGAGAAAGCTCGCCGACGAAGATCGCGTCTCCGAGACCGACGGAAGAAAGCTGCTCCGTCGCGCACAGCATGCCGAGCGCGATGGGAAGATCGAACGCCGAACCCTCTTTCTTCATGTCCGCGGGCGCGAGGTTGACCGTCACTCGCTTGGGAGACAGGCGGAAGCCGCTGTTTTTAAGCGCGCTCCTCACCCGCTCTTTGGATTCTTTGGTCGCGGTATCCGGAAGACCGACTATCTCGATCCCCGGAAGTCCGTTCCCGATATCGATTTCCACGGAAACGGGAAAGCCCTCTATACCGCTGAGTCCGAAGCTGTTGATCCTGGCAAGCATGTTTTCCCCCGCAATTTCAGCGTCAGCCTCTCACCCAATTGCGCATGCAGTCTCCGAAACCGGAGGTGCGGTCGGTGATGAATTCCTTTCTGTTCCTGGCAACGGTGACGTCGAGCACGACGACCGTATAATAGATATGCACGAGCACGGTGAGCACAGAGAGCAGTATGGAGAATACGCCGAGCGCTCCTCCGAGCTCCTTCATGTTAGTCGCGTTCGCGTCCGTGATGAGATCGCCGGAAAGCATGCCGCCGCCGTAAAGAGCAAGCAGCGCGTTGAGAGCGGCGAAAAGCGAAGTGAGCGCGAACACCTTGATGATGCGCCTGTCTCTCGTAGCCGCGAATGCGGGCAGCATGAGCATGAGCGCAGGCATAAGGGACCACTCGTCGGAGCCCATCATGTATACCGCCACGGTATAAGCCATGAAGGACGCGATGAGCACGAGATTCGCGCGGTTGCGCTTCATGAGGTAGAACACCGTCGTGAACGCCGCCGAGATGACAACGAACACTATCGCGAATACCAGCGTTTTGAACTGCGGTCCGACGGACACGAAGTTGTTCGTGACCACCGTATATATGCTGAGACCGTTATCCGTAAAGTGAGATATGGCGCTGCTGTCCACCGTGAACGGCTGAACGAACAGCTGGTTCATGACGTCCGCGAATCCCACCATGCCGTCCGCATAATACGCGGGAAGGCTGACCAGATACATCACCGCGAAACCGAGGATGATGCAGAGCGGCGCATAGAACACGTTGGAGTACGCGGGATCGCGCATGACCGAATCGAAAGACGGCTTAGCCTTGACGATGTTCATGACGGACTTGACCGTCGAATACACCGCGTAGAAACCCGCGACGGGCACTATGAACACCGCATACGGGCTGACAAGGCAGCTCACCGCCGAGGCAAGGCATATGCCGAACATGTTCTTGGAAAGCACGAACCAAAGCGTGACGACGAGCGCGAGCGCGAGAAGCACCATGTCCGTCCCCCACGCCGAGGAAGCGACGAAGGAAAGCGGATTGATGAAGTAAAGCAGCGACAGCGCGAGCGCCACATATCTGTTCGTGTACTTCGCCGCGAGCGCGTATATGACGCTCACGAGGGCGATGTCCGCAAGCAGATAAGGCAGTTTTACGAACAGCTGCATGATGATATCCGTCTGCGCCGCGCCGGCGGAGATGCCCCAGCCGGTGAACAGCGTATAAAGATATGCCGTTATGGGAGCGACCGACCTGTACTCGGTGGTGAATCCGGTATAACCGTCGCCCGAGACCACGCCGTTCGCTATATCGTAAGCCGTGGTATATCCGGGGCCGTAGCCCTTTACCGTAAACGTAAGTATCAGCCTTATGACCACGCCGACGGCGAGTATGATGAAGAACACGTGGATGGGTTTGAGCCTTCCCACGGTCACCGCCTCGTCCTTCCCGACCGCATGGTATTTGCCGATGAGGAATACCGAGACCACTGCCACGGCTACCGTCATAAGGACGAAAAGCACGATGACAACTACGTTCGCCGCCATTATATCGGCGTTTATCTGTGAAATGTTGCCGAACAAATCAACCTCCGAAAAAAGCACGAAAAGAGTTTGGGGAGCCCAAACTCTTTTGTACCTTTATTTTGCTTCTTTCAACTTCGCGGCTTTGCCGGAGAGTTTTCTAAGGTAATAAAGTTTAGCCCTGCGCACCTTGCCCTTTCTGACGACCTCGACCTTGTCGATACGCGGCGAATGGATGGGGAAAGAACGCTCGATACCTACGCCGAAAGACACACGTCTTACGATGAAAGTCTCTCTGAGGCCGCCGTTCTTGCGCGCGATGACCGTGCCTTCGAACGCCTGGAGACGCTCTCTGTTACCCTCGACGACCTTGACGTAAACCTTGACGACGTCGCCGACTTCGAACTGAGGTACATTTTCTTTCATGTACTCTTTTTCGATCTCTGCAATAAGATTACTCATTTCTTGCTCCCGTGACATTTTTTAAGTATGCGTTCACGGCGCAATATCCTGCGCCGGCGGACCACATAAGTCACTAACGGAAAGTTTAGCATAAATATTTGCCGTTAGCAAGCGATTTTACGCCGCTTTCGCGAAAATCTCACATTAAAATTTCCCATTATATATATTTTGTTTTTTCTCATACCGCGACAGCGCCCGAGGACGACGCAGCCGCTTCCCCGTTCACCGCGGATAAAGCGGAGTAAGTGCAGCTATCGACGTCACCGCCGCCCGGCATGAATACGTCGCACTTTATGTTCCTGCCGTCCGGCACCGTGATGACCGCAAACGAATGGCACGACTCCGCTTTCGTTTTGTACTTCCCGTAATTTACGGCAAATCCCGCTACGGACATCCTCGTTCCCTCGGCGTTTATCTCGCATTCGGCGGAGCTTCCCGTCATCTTACCGTAACTCGCTTTACCGACAAGTCCGCCGGCATACAATTCGTCCCCTGCGGTCAGTTCCATGACCGTATCCGCGGCGCAACCGTTGATATCGCCGTATCTGTTGCTGTTGATGATACCGCCGATAAGCCCTCCGACGTCCGCTCTGCCCGATGTCGTTACCGTTATGCTGCCGCTCACGACGCAATCTTCCATGATAACGCTGCTCGCCATGCCCGCAAGTATGCCGACCGCCGTCTGAGAATCTTTCTCTGAGACCGAGAGCGTTATGACCGCGTTTTCTACCGTAAGTCCTTGTATGACCGCATATTCCGTTCCTTTACCGCATACCGCGCCGAACAATCCGACGGACGCATGATCCCTGCCCGTTTCGCCGTTGTATTCGAACTCCGCCGACGTGATGACGAGCCCGCGTATCGTATGCCCGTTGCCTTTGAACGTTCCGCCGAACGCACGGTCGGCATAAACGCTTTCGGTATAATATCCCGAGCCTATCGGCGTCCACTCGTTGCCGCAAAGGTCTATGTCCGCGGTCAGCGAGAAACACGTTCCGTAAACCGCTTTGCCCGCCGCCGTGAATTCGGCAAGATATGCAAGTTCTGCGGCATTCGAGATGATATAAGGATCGCTCTCCGTTCCGCTGCCGCCGCCGAAACTTTCCGCGGGAGTGCCGTCCCACTTCTCCGTTGCACCGCAAACGGTGCAAACGCCGTTCTCGTATTCGTGCTTGCAAACTTCACCACAAACGGTGCAGATCCCCGTTTCGGGATCGAAAGCGTGCCCCGAAGTATCGGTATATCCGCAGACTTTGCAAGTATGCGAACCCTCGTACTCATGCGGAGAATGCTCGTGATCGCATATCGTGCACACTCCGTTTTCATAGACATGTTCGGGCGTTTCATGAGCAATGCCGCAGACTTCGCAGATATGTGCGGTATCGTATTCGTGACCGGTATGCTTATAACCGCATATCGTGCAAGCGCCGTCGTCGTAATCATGCACGCATTCTTCGCCACACATGGTACACTTACCCGTTGCCGCGTTGTAATCGTGCGAATCGGCAATAAAGTCGCATACCGAACACTCGTGCGAGCCTTTGAAAATATGCGCGCGGCTTTCATGCGGCGCACCGCAAACGGCGCATTCGTGGGATGTGCCGTATATATGCTCGTGATCGTCGGACACGGACGCGTTTTCCGCAAACGTATACGGCAATGCGGTACCGTTCGTCGGGACGAGCCCGCTGCTGCCGAAACTTGCGACGGCTTCGGCGATGTCCCCGGCGCT
>DXHS01000117.1 GCA_019113275.1 Candidatus Protoclostridium stercorigallinarum | reverse complement strand
TCTCGTTCACGAATTTGCTCTCTTTGCCCACGCGGGCGAGCATCGCGTTTATCTCGGGTCCGCCTCCGTGTACGAGAACGGGGAACACACCCACCGTTTTGAGTGCGGCGACGTCCTGGAGGATGGTCTTGATTATCTCCGGGTTGTTCATCGCGTTGCCGCCGTACTTTATGACCACATACTTGTTGGTGTACGCGCGTATGTAGGGCAGAGCCTCGACGAGGATCTGCGCTTTCTGTATTATCTGTTCGTGACTGTCGTTCATGATGTTTCCTTATATCGCGTTATCCGCGTTTTATCACAGGTGGAAGCCGACGAGGGGGAGACCCTCCGTCTCGGGCAGACCGAACATTACGTTCATGTTCTGTATCGCCTGACCGCTCGCGCCCTTGATGAGATTGTCTATGACGGATACGACTATCAGCCTGTTCGTCTTTTCCTCCGCCGTCATGCCTATGTAGCAGCAGTTGCTGCCCGCCGCCTGCTTGATCTCGGGCAGGAGATCGCCCGTGAAGTGCACGAAGGGCTCGTTCCTGTATCTTTCATACGCCTTTGCCGCGTCCTCCGCGGTCTTGCCGGGAGCGAGAGTGCAGTATATCGTCGCGAGTATGCCGCGCTTTATCGGAAGCAGGTGAGGGGCGAACGTCACGACCGCTCCGCTCTTTTCCTCTATCTCCGTCGTATGGCGGTGTACGGATACCGAATACGCCTTGAAGTTTCCTTCCACCTCGTTGGCGTTGTATGCGACGTCCGCTTTCCGCCCCGCGCCGCTCACGCCGCTCTTTGCGTCCACGACGACTCCGTTCGGGTCTATCACGCCGCTCATGACCAGCGGCTTTATCGCCAGCACGCTCGCCGTCACATAACAGCCCGGATTGCCGATGAGCCGCGCTCCTTTTATCCTGTCGCGCTCGTATTCGGGCAGCCCGTATACCGCTTCCGCCGCGAGATCCTTTCTCGGGTGCTCCTTTTTGTACGTGCGCTCGTACAGCGATACGTCGTCGTAACGGTAGTCCGCCGAAAGGTCTATGACCTTCGTGCCGCCGTCGATCAGCCTGCCGCATATCTCCGCGCTCTCGCCGTGGGGCAGGCACGCGAACACTACGTCGCATTCAGCCGCCGCTTCGAGGTCTACGTCCGAGTACGTCATATCTCCGTACGCGCCGAAGAGCGCGGGGTAAGTCTCCGCCACGCGCTTTCCCGCGAGCGAGCGCGAAGCGGCGATCGATACTTCCGCCTCGGGGTGCGCCGCAAGCAGCCGCATCAGCTCGAACCCCGTATAACCGTTTGCTCCTATTATGCCGACTTTTATCATACCGATATCGTCCTTACGTTTGAATATGAATATTATACATCGTTATGAATATTTATGCAAGCGTTTGAAGGCGCTTTCGCACATAAACTATAATATACTCATGCGGATATTTATGCAAGCGTTTTGGGGCACAAAAGCGCGTCGCGGCGAATAAAAAACGCGGAGCGGCGTTCTTTTGCTTGCGCGCGGGCGCGCCGCGGGTGTATAATGGCAAAGAAGGGAATATGAAACTCGAATCGAAAAACCTTACGAAGAAGTACGATCTCGACACGCTCGGCATAGAGGACGTGTCTTTCGCCGCTGAAAACGGCATATTCGGCGTGGCGGGAGAAGCGGGCTCGGGCAAGTGCACGCTGCTCGGCGCGATAGGCGGAGTGCTGGATATAAGCTCGGGCGAGCTGCTTTTCGACGGCGTGCGGGCGAACGAACTCCCGCCGTCGGAGCGCGACGCTCTTCTCATCCGCGGAGAGGGAGAACCCGTCGGCGGCAGCGTGGAGCATGACATCGTTTACGGGCTGCGTCTGCGCGGGATGCGCGCGAAGGAAGCGGGGGCTCGTGCGCGCGAAGCGGCGGAGCTGCTCGGCATAACGGACGCTCTCGGCATGCGCGCCCGCAGCCTGCCGCCGGCGTTGCGTTTCCGCGTCGGGCTTGCGCGTCTTGCGGCGCGGCGCGCCCGTATCGCGCTGCTTTCGGACCCATACGCGGGCATGACGGAGGACGAAAAACGCGAAGCGTATGCCGCGCTCGTGCGCGTAAGGGAGCATATAGGCGACTGCGTGGCGGTCGTCGCGACGGGGGACGGCAGCGAGCTGAAGTACTGCGGCGACGAAGCGGCGATATTGCGCGGCGGGCATATCGTGCGCCGCGGGCGCGTTCGGGACATTCTTGCGGATCCGCGTTCGGCTTACGTCGCGCGGTTCACGGCGGACGGTCACGTAAACATACTGACGGACGGGGAAAAAGTGTACATGGCGCGCGCGGAGGATATCCGTCTTACCGAGGGCGACCGCCCCGTGCTGCGTTCGGCGGGCGGCTATACGCTGCTCTATGGCGGGGAAGGGTTGCCGCCGGTGACGGCGGCGGGCGAGACCGCGCGGACGCATGCGGGCTTTTCCGCAAACGCGCTCACCGAACTGCCCGAAGAGACCGCGCTCGCCGCGGAAAACGCTCTTTACGGCAAATACGTAAAAATTTAATGAAAAAAATCGCAAAAGCCCCTTGAAATGTGCGCACGGATATGATATAATGAACAGGATAGGGCGGTAAATACCGCAAGTACAATAAAATCCGACTAAAGGGGGAAACATGACCGACAGCGAATACCAATATTACTTCCATGCGGGTACGCTCCAGACGGCTTACGAATACCTCGGCTGTCATTACGACAGGCAAACGAAACGCGCGGTGTTCCGCGTATGGGCGCCTCACGCGACGTCCGTTTCCGTGGTTGGCGATTTCAACTATTGGGACCGCACCGCGAATTACATGTACCGTATCACGGACGGCGGCATCTTCGAGGGCATAATCGAGGGCGTCGAAGAGTACCAGATGTACAAATACTGCGTGCGCGGCAGGAACGGCACGGAAGTGGAAAAGGCGGACCCTTACGCGTTTTTCGACGAAACGCGGGGCAGCACGGCGAGCAAAGTAGTGGCTCTCGACAACTTCTGGTGGAACGACAAGGAGTGGATGGACAAGCGCGCCTCCACCGATCCTTATTCTTCGCCCATCAGCGTGTACGAATGCAACATAGCCTCTTGGCGCAAATATCCCGACGGCAACAACTACGATTACCGCAAGTTTGCCGACGAGATAGTATATTACATGCAGTACATGAACTTCACTCATCTGGAGCTCATGGGTATTGCCGAGCACCCTTACGACGGCAGCTGGGGCTACCAGGTGACCGGTTACTTCGCTCCGACGTCCCGTTACGGGCGTCCGGAGGATTTCGCGTACCTTGTCAACAAGTGCCACGAAAACGGCATCGCGGTCATACTCGACTGGGTGCCCGGGCATTTCCCGAAGGACGAACACGGCTTATATATGTTCGACGGCGAACCCTGCTACGAGCCCACGCACCCGTTGCGCGCCGAGCATAAGGAATGGGGCACGATGTGCTTCGATTACGGCAGGAACGAGGTCAAGAGCTTCCTCGTCTCCAACGCGATGATGTGGTTCGACAAGTACCATATCGACGGGCTGCGCGTGGACGCGGTCGCGAGCATGCTCTATCTCGATTACGGCAGGAACGAGTGGGAGCCCAACAAGTACGGCGGCAGGGAGAACCTCGAAGCCATCGACTTCTTCCGCTATCTCAATACCGCGGTGTTCGGGCATTTCCCCAACGCGCTCATGATAGCCGAGGAGTCCACTGCCTGGCCCATGGTCACCAAACCCGCGGATTGGGGCGGACTCGGTTTCAACTTCAAATGGAACATGGGCTGGATGAACGATACGCTGCAATACGTCAAAGCGGATCCGTACTTCCGGCATTACAAGCATAATCTCATGACGTTCTCCATGGCGTACGCGTTCTCGGAGAACTACGTGCTGCCCATCTCGCACGACGAGGTGGTGTACGGCAAAGGCTCGCTGATAAACAAGATGCCGGGCGATTACGACCTCAAATTCGCGGGCGTGCAGAACTATCTGCTGTACATGTTCACGCATCCGGGCAAAAAGCTGCTGTTCATGGGCTGCGAGCTCGGACAGTGGTCGGAGTGGAACTGGCAGCGCGATATAGACTGGCTGCTCTGCGAGTTCCCCAAACATCAGGGATTGCAGCGCTTCGTAAAAGAGCTCAACTGGATATACCGCACGACCCCCGCGCTGTACGAGATAGAGAACAGCTGGGACGGCTTCGAATGGCTGGTCGCCGACGACGCGGACGCCAACGTGTTCATCTACGAACGCCGCGACCGTAAGGGCAACCGCGCGCTCGTGGTGCTCAACTTCGCGCCCTGCGACTGGAAGGGGTACCGCCTTCCCGTCAGCCCGGGCAAGTACACGCGTCGTATCAAAACGTCGTACTACGGCTGGGACATGGAGCCCGTGGTCATCGAATCCGAAGAGGTGCCCAACCGCAATAAGACGGACAGCCTCGTCATGGACATCGAGAACATGAGCGGTTACATATTCCTCGCGCCGCCCTGCGAGCCGAGACCCGCCAAAAAGACGAGAAAGACCGCCGCAAAAAAGAGCGGCGAGACCAAGACGAAAAAACCTGCGGCAAAGAGGACGAAAAAGACCGCCGCAGCCGAAGATAAGGAGGAAAAATAATGGCGACCAAAAAGACCGGTGCGGCTGCCGCCGGCGAGAAAAAGACCGCGGCTAAGCGCCCTGCGGCAAAGAAGACCGCGGCGGAAAAGCCCGCAGCCAAAAGACCCGCGGCAAAAAAGCCCGCGGCAAGGAAGATCCCCGAAAAGCCCCGCATACTCCTGGTGGCGGGTGAGTGCAACCCCTTCTCGCAGACGGGCGGTCTGGGCGAAGTGGCGAGCTCCCTGCCCATAGCGGTCAACGAGCTGGGTACCGCGGAGATGGCTGTGGTCACTCCTCTGTACGAGTGCGTGGGCGAGCAGTATCGCAAGGACTTTCAGTTCATCTGCCACATCAACGTGCCCGTTGCGTGGCGCAGCCAGTACGCGGGACTGTTCAAGTACATATACCGCGGCGTGACGTATTACTTCATAGATAACGAGTATTACTTCAAGCGCGGGGGGCTGTACGGCTATTACGACGACGCCGAGCGCTTTGCGTTCTTCTGCCGCGCGGTGCTCGAGCTCATGCCTTACATGGACTTCAAGCCGGACGTCATCCATGCCAACGACTGGCATACGGCTCTCGTGCCCATTTACTACAAGCTGTATTACATGTACGCCGAAGGCGACGCTTACAGCTATATACAGAACCTTTTCACGATACACAATATCGAGTACCAGGGTCGTTACGACGGCAACCTGCTCGAAGAGGTGTTCGGTATCGCGGGCAATCAGTACTTCACCCTCGAGTGGGGCGGATGCGTCAACCTCATGTTCGGCGCGATGGCGTATTGCGACCGTATATCCACGGTCTCCCGCACCTATGCCGAGGAGCTCCGCAGCCCCGAGCATGCCTGCGGTTTGCAGGACGCGGTCAGGCGTTTCGAGGGCAAGATGACGGGCATCGTCAACGGTATCGACACCGTGGTCTACAACCCCGCGACGGCTCTTGCGCTCTTCGAGCATTACGACGCGACCTGCCCCGAGAAGAAGGTGCTCAACAAAACGGGCTTGCAGAAACTTCTCGGTCTGCCAGAGCGCGAGGACGTGCCCATGATCACCATGGTCTCCCGCCTTGCATGGCACAAGGGATTGGATATACTCAAGCAGGCGATGACCCGTATAGTCAAAGAGGATGTGCAGTTCGTGCTCCTCGGTACGGGCGAGCCCGAGTATGAAGGTTTCTTCCGCGATCTCGAAAGAGCGTATCCCGACAAAGTGCGCGCGATAATCGCGTTCAATAAGGACATGAGCCAGAAGCTCTTCGCGGCGGGCGACATCTACATGATGCCCTCGCACAGCGAGCCTTGCGGTCTCGGTCAGATGATGGCTATGCGCTACGGTACCGTGCCTATCGTGCGCAATGTCGGCGGTCTCAACGACACCGTGCATGAAGGCGAGGACGGCAACGGCTTCGTGTGCCCCGTCCACACGGGCGAGGCGTTGGCAGAGACCACTCTCCGCGCCCTTGCCGCTTACCGCGACAAGCCTCGTTGGCAGGCGATCATGCAGCGCGGCATGACGGAAGACTGGTCGTGGACTGCCAGCGCGAAGAAGTATATAGAGCTGTATAAGGAAATGATAGCAAACGCGAAGTGATAGAACGGAAGGAAGGGACTCCCTTCCTTCCGTTCTATGAGACGGCATATAATACCGCTGATACGCGTAAATGACATCTGTCACATACTCCGCCTCGCACTGCCGTTTGCTCGGCGACGGTAGTATGCTCCCTCGTCATTTCCACGTCTGAGCGGCATTCTCTGCCGTCCTTTACTTTTCGTTATAACAAACGCGAAAAGTGCGGCTTTTCGGTGCTTTTATCCTTGCGCACCGCTACCGCTTGCTCCTTATTCCGAAAAATTTTTAAGGGAATTTCAAATTGAAATTCCCTTAAAATATTTTTCGTCATTGTTGGCGCGAAAAGCGCGGCTCGTTCCTTGCGCGCGGCGAAGCGTGCGCTTCGGATAGACGCAAAGCCTTTATTCCGAAAAATTTTCAAACGGATTTCTTTTTGAAATTCGTTTGAAATATTTTTCGTCATTTCAGACGCGAAAAGCGCGGCTTTTCGACGTAAAGTCACGTTTCGGAGTCGCCGCGGGGAACCCCTGCGGCGACCGCTAACGCTACGCCCGCTTCCGAGAACGTGCCTTTCCATCCGAAGATCCGACGGCATTCCTGCGAATTCCGTAAAACAGCTTGTGCGGTTTGAAACAATAATTTTTCACAAAAATACGGCGCATTTTCTGCGAATTCTGTAAATGTTGCTTTCACGCCATCCCGCGAAAAGAAGGCGC
>DXHS01000116.1 GCA_019113275.1 Candidatus Protoclostridium stercorigallinarum | reverse complement strand
TATCTTATAATATGAGGACGAAATTTGAGGAATATACCCTGTTCCTTGCGTATCTACGGCTAAACAAAATTTAACGAATTTTGTTTAGCCGTAGATACGCTTCGATGTCGGCGCAGTCCGCACCGTCTTTTCGGGCTATAACCGCGTTCTCGTCTATTATAACGAAAAATATTTTAAGCGCATTTCAAAATGAAACACGCTTAAGAATTTTTCGGATTAAATTGCGACGCTAATTTCATGAGCTTTTTGTGCTTGTTGAGTTCGGGAGTGAGGACGCACATGTCGAAAAGTTCTTCGAGCTTCTTTTTCACGTCCGTACCTTCGTAGCCGAGAGCCACGAGGTCGGCGCCGTTTATCTTCAGCTTGCCGAGAGCGAGGGGCGCGCCCGTTTCTATGAGCTTTTCGCGAAACTCGTTGAAACGCACGGGCGGCGAAGGCTCGTCCGTTCCCCGCCCCGCGCGGTCGGCGGCGATGAGGACGGCAAGATCGTCGATGATGTCTATATTATGCGCGGTAAAGAGCAACATCTTTCCGCTACGAGTGGACGCGTCTTTGTCGTACATGTGCCAGCGAACGAGGCGCGCCACTCTGTCCACCGTGCGGGAGGGCATCTTCATACCGTCCGCGCCGAGCACGCGGCGGGTGATCTCTTCGCCGTAGATCTCGTGATTGTTCATCCTGCCCGTGCGGCGGACCGCCTCCGCCTTGCCTATGTCGTGCATGAGAGCAGCCAGACGCAGCTCGGGCGGGCATGCGCGTACCACGCGGAAAGTATGTTCGAGCGCGTCGAACTTATGGTGCTCGTTGGGCGGAGCGAGAGCGCTGAGCTCCTCGAGTTCGGGTATCACGTATTTAAGGAAGCCGTACTCGTGCAGCAGGCGCAGACCGCGGTAATGCGCGTCGTCCACGCCGTAAACGGTATCGGCTTTAAGTATCTTGAGCAGCTCGTCGCGCTTGCGGTTGGGCGTGATATCCTCGAGAAGACGGGCGCGCTTCATCGCTTCGTCCGCCGTAGCGCGCTCTATCCCGAAGCCCGTTTCCGCCGCGATACGCACGAGACGCATGAGACGGAGCCCGTCGGACGAGAACACGCGCTCGGGCTCCACCGCCCGCATGATACGCTTGCTTATATCCTCCACGCCGCCGAAAGGATCTATGATCCTCCGCTTTTTGATATCGTAGTATATACTGTTGACTGTAAAATCGCGGCGCTCGGCGTCCGACTCCAGATCCGCGTCGAACTTTACGGAAACGGGCGTATGCCCGCCGCCGGGAGCGTACTCCTCGGTGCGGAAAGGAGTGTATTCCAGCTCGATATCGCTGCGGTAGCGGCATTTTATGAGCGCCGTGCCCATGCGCTTGTAAGTAGTCGCAAAGAAGAACCCGCGCGGCAGCACGAGCCTGTCGGGCAGCGGCCTGCCCGCGATGTCTATGTCCGAAGGGGGCAGCCCGCCGAGAACATTACGGACATAGCCGCCCACTATATATATGGGCGACTCGTTCGCTTCGGCAAATTTTTGCAGCCATTCGGGCACATGTATTTCCATTCCGTGCATCATTATAACACCGAATAAAAAATTTTTCAATTATTTTGACGCTTTGCGGCGAATATAAGATAAAATATCCGTATCGAATTGTTGAAAAATGCGGAAATACATGATATAATCGATATGTCGGTCGGCGCTTCGGCGGACCGCACGAAAACAAGGATCAATGATATGTATAATTTTATCGTAAACAAGCGCAGCGGCAGGAACCGCGGCGAGAACAACCTCAATATACTCACAAGCTATTGCAACGCAAAAGGATACGACTACTCGGTATACGAGACCAACGCGCGCGGACACGCGATGAAACTGACCGAGATGCTCTGCCGCTCGGGCGCGGACAACGTCATCGCCATCGGCGGCGACGGCACGTTCCACGAAGTGGTCAACGGCATAACGGATTTCGAAAAGGTCAAGGTGGGATTCATCCCCTCGGGGCGCGGCAACGACTTCGCGCGCGCGGCTTCCCTTCCCCTCAAACCTCTCGAAGCGTTCGAGGACATCATCGCGGGAGAGACCAAACGCATAGACTATATAGACGTCGGCGCCAGACGCTGCCTTAATATCGGCGGCACGGGCATGGACGTGGACGTGCTCAAAGCTGTGGACGGCAAGCGCAACGCGTTCACCTACTATACTTCCCTCGTGCGCTGCCTGATGAGATTCGACCCCTACCACGTTATCGTCCGCGCGAAAACGGCGGACGGCGGCGAGATAGAGCTCGTCAAAGACTGCATCATGGTGGGCGTGTGCAACGGCTCGGACTTCGGCGGCGGTATGCACATCGCACCCGGCTCGAGCATAAACGACGGCGTGCTCGACCTCATGATCGCCGAAAAACTCAATCGCGGTCCGTTCGGCATACTCTCCCACTTCGTCAAAGGCAGGCACCACAAACTCCCCGAAATAACTCACTACAACGTCACCGAAGTGACGGTAGACGGCGGCGGCTGCCCCATCGAGCTGGACGGAGAGATATACGAAGGCATCTCCCTCGACTGCAAAGTGATCCGCTCGGGACTCGTGACTTATAAGACCAAGAAAGAAAGAGAGGAAAATAAGTGACCTGAATATGCGGATGTTCACCGAATGAGCTGTTCGGTGAACATTTTTCATATCCTCTTCCGTTCTTCGCCGCGCAACGAAAGCATACATTTTCCGCGAAAATAATAGAGTAATGTATGAGCTTGGTCAAGGCGGTGTTCACACTTACGGCATTCTCGGCGGCGGACAGAGCGCTGGGATTTTTGTTCAAGATATACCTTTCGCGGGAAATGGGCGCGGCGGCGCTCGGCACATACCAGATAGCGCTGTCGCTGTTCTTCGCGCTGTCTGCGCTGATGACGAGCGGGCTGCCTCTAATCACGGGGAAAAAGACAGCCGGGCTGCTCGCAGAGGGAAAAACGCGCGAAGCGGGCTCGGTGGTAGGCGCGGGGCTGGTGATAAACTGCTCTCTCGCGCTGCTGCTCGCCTGCGTCGTGCTCGCGCTCTCGCCCGTTCTGCCCGCGCTGACGTCGGGAGAGGAAGCCGCGTTCCTGCTGCTGCTCATGCTGCCCGCACTGCTGTTCGGCGGAGCGCAGGCGGCGTTCCGCGGCAACCTCTGGGGTCGGGAAAAATTCTTCGCGGTGTCCGGCATAGAACTGCTCGAACAGGTCTTCCGCATATCGATATGCGTGGCACTCTTCGCCGCGGGCATGGGTAAAACGACTGCCGCGGTAGTCTCTCTCGTCGCGGCGATGCTGCTGAGCACGGCGATAACGATCGCGGTATTCGTCTGGGGCGGCGGGCGCGTACATAAACCCGGCGGACAGTTGAAAAGCCTTATCGCCG
>DXHS01000115.1 GCA_019113275.1 Candidatus Protoclostridium stercorigallinarum | reverse complement strand
AACCGATTTTTGCGTATATTATACGCAAAAATGGTTCTTACCCCGGGGATACTGCCCGCTATGCGGTCAGGTTACTCGCAGCGTGCTTCGGCGGAGCTCCGTTACTCTGTGATCGCACAAGGCTCGTAAGGCGAACCGATTTTTGCGTATTGCGCGGCAATACGCAAAAATGGTTCTTACCCCTTATCTCCGCCACGACAAAAGGGGCAAGCGTGTGCTTGCCCCTTTCGGTGGTGGAGATAAGGGGATTCGAACCCCTGACCTATGCGTTGCGAACGCATCGCTCTACCAACTGAGCCATATCCCCGCAGGTCGTGTATCGCTTTCCGATGAAAGCTAAATAATTATAGCAAATACGCGACGGTTAGTCAACTGTTTTGAATATGTATTCAAATGTAAAATCCGCAAATGAGTGAATAATTGTTGACGAAAAATCGGATATATAGTATCATGATGACATGAGCAGAAGTTTTATAACTGTTAATACCGTAAGACGCATGTATTCGTACATCAAAGATTGTGAGGCGGAAAAAAGACTTGACTCGTTAAATGATTTAGCGCAATCGGAACGCAAGGAATTACGACCGTATTTTAAATTGATATCGGTTAAATTCGATTCGGAAACGAGGATAACAAAACTTGAGTTTTGTCAAATTCATTATTATCGGACTATTGACAGGTATGTAACGCGTAATTACGTTCGATATCCTATATACTCTTCATGGAAGGTAAAGAGTAAAAACATAAAGAAATCGATCAAATTAACGAATGCCGAACTTGAAAAATTGAATCAAAATGAGGATGAGCTCATAAGGGATTTTGCCGATTACATAATAGCGGAATTGCCTTCCGACGATTTCTATCCTTCATGGTTTTTAAGCGACACTTATAATAAGTATTGTGAACTTCGAATTAAAGCGCATAAAGATGAACTTAACGGCGTTGCGAAAGACGTAAAAGAACAAATAGATGATTACGATGAACTGATAGAAAAACGGGAAGAAGAGCGAACAAATTTACTTAGACTTTCGTTGAAAATCGAGAAGAAATCGGGGAAACTTAACAATAAAATCATAAAAACTAAGAATGCAAAAAGATCGTTGTTTTTATCCGTGATTTCATTCGGAATATATGCGTATTATATTTCCGCATCGCGACTTGAACGATTGAATAATACATTGTTGCGTTGTCAAAATGATTTATTTGATATAAAAGAACGCATTGATAAGTTAGAAGCGGATAACCGCAAAGATAATGAAAATATAAATGCGGCTTTAAAAACCTACGAAGATAAGAAAAACGAAATAGAAGCGCGCATAAAGAAAGAGCAAAATAAACTCGATAATATGCTATCGCATATAGATTCGTTGACCGATGAGTATCGTGAAGACGATGAATTTATTTTATTGAAAGAATTTGCAGGGTTTAGCTATAAGAATATTATTGGTTGTTACGTTATCCATAATAAAGAAAACGATAAGTATTATGTCGGGCAGTCAAAAGATGTAATGAAAAGGCTAAGACAGCATTTTCGTGGAACGGTTCCGAATAATGTGATATTCGCGGAAGATTATTTTTCCTCCGATTATGAGAATAAAGAAAATTTATTCGAAGTAAAAATCATCCCGTGCGAAACAAAAGACGAGCTTGATCGGATGGAGCGGGAATTGATCGAAAAATATGATTCGCGTAATTATGGTTATAACAGAACGATAGGTAACAGTTAAATGCGATTTTTCGTGAAATTCGGCCTCGACGCTTATTCGCGTATGGGGTCGAATCTATTTTATATCGTTTCCGGTCATTATGTCGTGCCGGTTGCCATGTAAGTGGCAATATGCAGGAAATATCGGATAGGAAATGATTACGCGCGCAACTTCGCGGATGTCGTCGAAAACGGCATAGTACTTTGCGGAGTATGCAAAACGGCGTGCATTCTGCGGCAGTCGGGCTTTCATCGCGTCGGACAAGGGCGGGTAAGCGTGCGCAACTTCGCGGATATCGTCGAAAGCGACATAGTACCGCGAGAGGTGCGCAAGGGTGTCGAATGCATGCGGATATGACGGGTACTTCGCCGCAAAAACGTTTTTACGCGCCGCGTACCTTGACAAGAGCGGTCATATATGTTAAAATAACATAAAATATGCGACGCTCGTCCGGAATGAACCGTGCGGCGTCCGCAAATACCAAGGAATAAAGGGGACGGTAATGAACGACGACATCACGCCCGGAACGGGCGCCGCGCCGGAAGAGCCTGCGACGGGAGAGGAGCAGACTTCGCATCACCACAAGGGGTTTTCCTCCAAGCTCGGGTTCGTGCTCGCGGCTGCGGGCTCCGCGGTCGGGCTGGGCAACCTTTGGAGATTTCCTTATCTTGCCGCAAAATACGGCGGCGGGGTATTTTTGCTGTGCTATATACTGCTCGCCGTGACGTTCGGTTTCTGCCTGCTCGTGCTGGAGATAGCGATAGGGCGCAAGACGGGCAAGGGCGCGATAAGCGCGTTCGCCGCGCTCAACAAGAAAGCCAAGTGGTTCGGGTTTATCGTCATCATCGTGCCCATAATCATCGTGCCGTACTATTGCGTTATAGGCGGATGGGTGGTGCGGTACATCGTGGCATTCGTGGCGGGCGATTCCATGCTGCTCGGCGAAAGCGCGACGCTCGAGACCTCAGCCGAGTTCTTTTCGGCATTCACCGCCAGCCCCTGGCAGCCGATAGTGTTCTTCCTCATCTTCGCGATAGCCACGGTGCTTGTCGTCATAGGCGGCGTGCAGAAGGGCATAGAGCGTATAAGCAAGATACTCATGCCGCTCCTTGCCGTGCTCGCGGTGTTCCTCATGATATACGTGCTCTGTCAGGACGGCGCCATCGAGGGAGTGAAAGACCTTTTCATCCCCGACTTTTCCGAATTCACTTACGAGACGCTGCTTGCGGCTCTCGGTCAGCTGTTCTATTCGATGTCGCTGGCTATGGGCATCATGATAACTTACGGCTCGTACATGAAAAAGGACGCGAAGATATCGGGAGCCGCGCGGCAGATATCTATATGCGATACGGCGTTCGCCATCGTCGCCGCGACGATAATCATCCCTTCGATATACGCGTTCTCGCCCGATCCGCAGTCTGCCGTGGCGTCGTCCGGTCCGTCGCTGATGTTCGTTCAGCTGCCCGCGGTGTTCAACAACCTGCCGGGCGGGCGGTGGATAGGCGCGCTGTTCTTCGTGCTCGTGTTCTTCGCCGCGCTCACGTCGTCCATATCCCTCGTCGAGACCATAGTCGCGATATTGCGCGAGAACTGTCATCTTAAACGCTGGGTCGCATGCGCCATAGTGTTCGGCTTCTCTTTGCTGCTCGGCTCACTGTCGTCCCTCGGCTTCGGACCGCTCTCCATGGTGCAGATAGGCGGCAAGGGCATACTCGATATGTTCGACTGGGTGTCCAACAGCGTGATCATGCCGCTCGTCGCGATAGGCACTTGTATCATCGCCGGCTTCTTCTCGGACGTCGGCTCGATAATGGACGAGGTAGGCATGAAAAGCAAAGCCTTCCGAACCTATTTCCTGATAATGATCCGCTTCGTGGGACCGCTATGTATGGCGGCGATACTTATAAGCGGTATATTCATGACGTTATGACAAAAGCGGGCTTGCCCGCTTTTGTCGTTGTTTCCCGGGTACGGTATATCGAAGGCTTTAAGGACAGCCGCGTTACGGATGTCGCGCCGGCGAGGCTCATTGCTTCGTTTACGGCGTATATGTGTCCGCGCGGTCGGCTGCTCGCACAGCGTAAAAAGCGTTGACAAGACGGGCGGGTTATGATATACTCTTTCTATAAGGCGCCCGATGTCGGCGCTTTGAGGAGCATAATATGTCTGCACAGGGCGACGCTGCCCCACGAAAAATTTTGTGACTATCATTTCGGCATGACCGTAAGCGAGGGCTTTCGGCTATGCCTTTTTGCGTTATTCGGTGCGGACGGTTTTCCGTAAAGCAAGGAGGATATTTTGGAATCGGAAAAAGAAAAGAAGAAAGCGGGAGAGAGCGATAACCCGCTAAGTACGGAGGACGTCAAGCCCTCCCGCGCATGGCACGCCCTGTCTTACGAAGAGACAGAGAAGGTGCTGGACACTACCGAGGACGGTCTCAGCGACGAAGAGGCGGCGAAACGCCTGGAAAAGTACGGGCGCAACGTGCTGCGCGAGACAAAGCGCAAGAGCATCTGGCGCATGATCTTCGAGCAGCTGTCCGACGTGATGGTCATCATACTGTTCATCGCGATGATATTCTCGCTCGTGATGTTCTTTATCGACGGCGAGGGATTGGCGGAAGCCATCGTCATAGGCGTCGTCATCGCGCTGAACGCGACGGTGGGCGTCATACAGGAGAAGAAAGCCGCGGACGCGCTCGAGGCGCTCAAGAACATGACGGCGCCGAACGCGCGCGTGCTGCGTAACGGCGAAGAGAGCATAGTGCCCGCGAGCGAGCTGGTGCCCGGCGATATCGTCTATCTCGAAGACGGCACCATCGTTCCCGCGGACATACGCATAATAAACGACAACAACATGAGCGTGCAGGAAGCCTCGCTGACGGGCGAGAGCGTTCCGTCCGCCAAAGACGGTCCCACCGTGCTCGCGGAAGATACGCCGCTGGGCGACCGCGTCAATATGGCGTATTCGTCTTCCGTTGTCATGTACGGCAACGCAAAGGGCATAGTCGTGGGCACGGGCATGGACACCGAGGTCGGAAAGATCGCGGATATGCTCAAGACCCAGGACGAGTCGTCCACCCCCATCAAGCGCAAGCTCAATTCGGTGGGCAAGATACTTACGGTCATAGGTCTCGCGGTGTGCGTGATCATTATGATCATCGGTTTCGCGCGCGGCGGCAGGACGTGGGAATCCCTCGTTCTCCTCGGCATATCCCTCGCGATATCCATAATCCCCGAGGGTCTGCCCGCGACGGCTACGATAATCATGGCGTTCGGCGTGCAGCGCATGGCGAAGAAGAACGCGCTCGTAAAGAGCCTGCCCGCCGTCGAAACGCTGGGCGGCGCGACGGTCGTCTGCTGCGACAAGACGGGCACGCTCACGCTCAATAAAATGACGGTCACGCATGTCGCCGTCGGTTCGGATTTCGAAAAGGGCAGACCGACCGCTTCCGCCGATCTTTCGTCGGCGCACGCCGAAGCGGTGTACCGTGACCTCGTGCGCGGCTGCGCGCTTTGCGGCAACGCGCATTTCGATCCCGACCGTCCGGGCGAGACGATGGGCGACCCCACCGAAGGAGCTCTCATCAATTTCGCGCTCGGCTTCGGTATAGACGCGGACGATTACCGCGAAGAACACGACAAGCTGTTCGAGCAGCCTTTCGATTCCGACCGCAAGCGCATGACCGTGGTCTGCGACATGCCCGAAGGCAATATCGCGTATATCAAGGGCGCGGTGGACGAGATGTTGCCGCTGTGCTCGCACATACTTACCGAGAGCGGCGTGCGCGATATGACGGACGCCGACCGCGCCGCGATCCTCAAACTTTGCAACGACATGAGCGACAACGCGCTCCGCGTGCTCGGCTTTGCGGTGCGTAAGATAGACGTCGTGCCGAAGGACGAGACGGCGGATCTCGAAGAGGATATGACGTTCGTGGGCGCCACGGGTATGATGGACCCGCCGAGAAAGGAAGTCATCGGCGCGGTGGATGCCTGCCACGAAGCGGGCATACGCGGCATCATGATAACGGGCGACCACAAGGTCACCGCTATGGCGATAGCCAGGCAGCTGCACATCTTCCGCGAAGGCAATACGGTCATCGACGGCAAGGAGCTGGACGAGATGAGCGACGAGCAGCTTGCGGAGAAGATAAAGACGGCGGCTGTGTTCGCGCGCGTGTCGCCTTCGGATAAGCTGCGCATCATCAGGGCGCTGCGCACGCACGGCGAGGTAGCCGCGATGACGGGCGACGGCGTCAACGACAGTCCCGCGCTCAAAGAGGCGGATATCGGTGTGGCCATGGGCATAACGGGTACGGACGTCGCAAAAGACGCCGCGGACATGATACTGCTCGACGACAATTTCACGACCATCGAGCACGCCATCCGCGAAGGCCGCCGCGTGTACCGCAATATACAGAAGGTCATACAGTTCCTTGTGGCGGGCAATATCGCGGAGATACTCACGCTGTTCCTCGCGTTCTGTTTCGGCTGGCCCGATCCCATCCTCGCGATACACATACTTCTCATCAACCTCGCGACGGATTCGCTTCCCGCGATAGCTCTCGGCGTAGATCCCGCAGACC
>DXHS01000114.1 GCA_019113275.1 Candidatus Protoclostridium stercorigallinarum | reverse complement strand
AGAAAGTGAGGTTTGAGAAGAGCGGGCGTAAACCCTCTTCGGACAAAGAGAGGTTTTCCGCCTGCTTACCCCCATCTTTTCCGAGAAACTTAAACATAAAACATAATAAATAACGAACCGCAATTCCTGCATAAAATAAGGGACGCTTGAAAAAGCGTCCCTTACCTTATGACAAAATAATAAAAGATATTACAATGGCATGTATGTATCCATGCTTTTATTTATCGGTTTAAGTTTCTCGGAAGAGGTGCGGAGGATCTCCTTTTTCAAAGAGGGGTTTATCGCGATGCGCGGCAAAGTACGACCCGATCGCGCATTCGGAAGCCGACACTCGGTGCGCAAATCCGTATATGGCATGTATGCTCTCATATCCTGCTTTATCGGTTTAAGTTTCTCGGGAGGGGTGCGGGGGACCACTCTTTTCAAAGAGGGGTCCCCCGCGCAAAAAACTCCGAAAACTACTTCAACTTAGCTATGATACGGCGGCTGAAATAGACGTAAACGAAATCGACGAGCACAAACAGCACCACGGCAATTAGCGTAACCATGACGTAGCCGAGGGCGAAATTTCCGCCCGCGATGAACGATATGATGCCCGACAGATCGACGTAATCGTTTACCGCGATGAGCGCGTTTCCGATGTTATATACTATCAACACCTCGAGCGCCGCGAACGCCGCGACTATGAGCATGCGCGCCACCGTGCGCGGAACGCCCTTATAGTCGAGACGGCGGATAAAGAAGCAGAGCAGACTGTACGGCACGAACACCACCGCCACGAGCACGAGCACCGCCACGTTCGCCGCCGAGCACAGAAAGCCCAGAGCCACGCTCACGAGCATCGTTATGACGCCGTAGCCTATGCCGCACTTTTCCGACACTATGTTATAGCATATCGATATGAGCACGAGCGGCGCCACGGTCACGGGCAGCCATGCGGCGATCGTTATCATGACCACGGACAGCGCCGCGCCTATCGCCGAGTACGCTACCTTGCGCGCGGGCGGCAGACGCTTTTTGCGCGGCGGACGAGGCTGTCCGCCCGATCCTGGCGCTTCCCCGCCCGAGCTTTCGGGCGCGCTCCCGAACGGATCCTCGATATCCGCGTAAGCTCTCATCAATGGCAGCCGCGCATCATCGCGCAGCACAGCTCGGTCATGCAGTAGGCGCAGACGCAGTTCGCGCAGACATTGCCCGCCTGCTGCGCCTGAGAATTATCCTCGGCATACTGCTGCCGATAACTCTGATCGTATCCCTGGTCGTAAGGCCCCTGCTGACCGCGCCCCATGGAATTGGGGTCCGCGTGCGCGTTGCCCATCACGAGATCCAGCTTACGCAGGCTCTCCTTATACTTCTCGTTATCCGGCTCCATCTGCACGGCGAGAACGAGCTGCGCGCGGCTCTCGCTCAGCCACTCGCGCTTATAGAACACTATGGACTGGTAATAATGCCACTTGCCGTCGCGCGTGGGGATGGCGTCCAGCTCGCTTTGCGCGGAGTCGTAATCGCCGCTGCGGATATAGCTCTCCACATTGGCATAATCGCCCGCGATCGTCTTGGAGCCGCCTTTGAGATCCTGCTGTATCTCCGCCCAGCACGATTCCAGCTCACTGAGAAGGCGCGCGCCTTCGTTGCCGCGCTCGCCGTCCTCGAACCGCTGTTCGCTGTATCTGGCTTTCAGCTCCTCATAGCGCGCTCTGAGCGCGTCGGGGCTGCTGTCTCTGCTCATTCCGAGCACATCGTAAGGGTCTCTCATAACGTCATTTACCTTTCTTTTCCGCTTTCATCGCTTTGCGGAACTCCTTCGCCGTCCGCTTGGGGATGTACACCCGCGGCGATCCGAGTTTCCGCTCGGAGGAGAAAAGCTCCTCCGCCTTTTTCCTCATTCCTTCATATACGATATTGCGCACGAGATCGTTCGCCTGAGTGAACACGAGCGCGTTCGAGCTCTCTATCGCGCGGTTTATCGTGCTGCTTACCGCAAAGCGCAACGCGTCGCCGTGCTCCGCGAAATACTCGCGCCTGTCGCCCATATAACCGGGAGCGAAAGCGAGCACGGGATTGTAACGCTTCGCTTTATAGTCTTCGTCAAGATCATCGAGCGCGTCCGCAAGATACACGAACTTACCCACGTTATAACACAGTTTACGCATTGCCGCCGAATAACATTCGTCCCGCCCTCCGAGACACATCAAAGCGAACGTGTCGGCAAGCAAGGATGCGAAATGGTCGCAGGCGCGGTCGAGCGAGGTCTCCCCCGCCGTCTCCGCTTCGCGCAATGCGGCGTAACGCCTTTCCATGACCGCGTCGATCTCCGGAAGAGCCGCTTTCGCCTTTTCGTAAGGCTTTTTCAGCAGCCTCATCGCGAGCGACGTCTTTTTGCCCGAGTCGATAAGGTCGTCCTTCGCCTTATGCGCGCAGAGCAGGATATTGAGATCCGCCATGCGCTCGGTAAAGGCGCACACCTTGACGTAAGGCTTCTTTCTCGGGTCGCCTATACAGCGGCACATACCGAATTCGAGCTTCGGCTCTTCGGCTTCGAGCGCGAGGAGCGCGAACGTCGTGATGTCGTAATTGACCGTAAAACGCGGCAGGTTGCCGTAGCGCGCCTTTGTCGCCATACATATCCCGCAATACAGCGAGCGGTACAGCGTATAGTCGCGCACGGAGAGCTTTTCGCAGTCCGGCAATACGTAGCCGAACATTAAAGCTGTACGAAGCCCACCTTGCGGTAGACTTTGGAGAGGGTCCTGCGCGCGAGGTACGCGGCCTTTTCCGCGCCGCTCTTCATTATGCGCTCCAGCTCGCCCTTATCCGAGATGTACCTCGCGTACTTCTCGCGGATGGGGCGGAGATGCTCGACGGTGGCTTCGCCCACCGCGCGTTTGAAGGACTCGTAGCTCGCTCCCGCGAACTCCTTTTCGCCTTCGGCGACGGTCTTCCCCGTCATCACCGACCAGATGTTCAGAAGGTTGGTTATGCCCGGCTTGTCCGCCGACGCCTTCACTTCGCTGCCCGAATCGGTGACCGCGCGCGCGAACTTGCGCATGATATCCTCGGGTTTGTCGAGCAGGAATATCACTCCGCCGGCATTGGAATCCGTCTTGCCCATTTTCGCCGTCGGGTCGGTAAGGCTGTATATCTTGGACGTGCGCTTGTTGCCGTAATAGCCCTCGGGCACGGTGAACGTGGGGCTGTAACGGTTATTGAAGCGCTCGGCTATCGTGCGGGCGAGCTCGAGATGCTGCTGCTGATCCTTGCCTATGGGCACGAGATCGGCGTTATAAAGCAGTATATCGCTCGCCATGAGCACGGGATAGTCGAACAGACCGACGTTTATGCCCGCCTTGCCCGCCTTTTTGCTCTTGTCCTTGAACTGCGTCATGCGGCTCGCTTCGCCCATCATGGTGTTGCAGTTGAGTACCCACGTGAGCTCCGCATGCGCGGGCACATGGCTCTGCACGAAAAGCACGCTGCGCTCGGGATCCAGCCCTATCGCGAGGAATATAGCCATGAAGTCATAGCTCCTGCGGCGCAGCTCGGCGGGCACGGTATCCACGGTTAGCGAATGCATGTCCGCCACCGTATATATGCAGTCGAACTCCTCCTGCATCGCGACCATATTGCGCAGCGCGCCTATATAGTTGCCGAGCTGGAGGTCGCCCGTCGGCTTGAGCGCCGAGTATACGATCTTTCTTCTCTCTTCGCTCATGCCTTTTCTCCGAGTTTTTTCGCGAAGTCTTCCACCGCGGCGGGAACGTCCGACGGGTCGATGACATCGTGGAAACGCTCTTCCATGCCGAACAGCGCGTATACGCTGTCGGGTACCGGGAACGCGGTGACGTCTTCCATTTTGCGTAACGCCTTGACGTCGTCTTCCGGCACGTCCTCGCCGAGAGCGGCGAGCACCGCTGACGCGAACTTCACGGGAGACGCGGTGCTGAGCACCACGACGGGCGCGTCGTCCGCATTGCCGTCGGTGTACTGTGCGCACACGTCGAACGCCACTGCGGTATGAGGATCGGCAAGGTAGCCGTACTCGTCGTACACTTCCGCGAGCGTTTCGGCATAATCGCTCTGCAGGGCGAAACCGCCCCAGAACTTCTTTCTTATCTCCGCAAGACGCTCGCCGCCGATGTCGTAGCTGCCCTTTTCGCGCAGCTCTTTCATCCACTCGGATACGAGCGCTCCGTCGCGCCCCGCGAACTCGAAGAGCAGTCTTTCGAGGTTGCTGGAAACGAGGATATCCATGGAAGGCGAAGTCGTCTTTATGAACTCGCGGTCGAGCGAATACACGCCCGTGGCGAGGAAGTCGGAAAGCACGTTATTGTCGTTGGACGCGCATATCAGCGTTCCCACCGGCAGCCCCATACGGTAAGCGTAATATCCCGCGAGGATGTTGCCGAAGTTGCCCGTCGGCACGCAGAAGTCCACCTTGTCCCCCGCCTTTATCTGTCCTGCGGCGAGAAGGTCGGCATACGCCGAGAAGTAATACGCCACCTGCGGCGCGAGACGGCCGAGGTTGATGGAGTTCGCTCCCGTCATCTTGCAGCTGAGCGCCGCGAGATCGGCGATGAGTTTTTTATCGCCGAAAGCGCGCTTGACCGCCGTCTGCGCGTCGTCGAAATTGCCGCGCACCGCGACCACGTTCACGTTGCCGCCGAGCGTGGTGACCATCTGCTTGCGCTGGGTATGACTCACGCCGCCGTCGGGATAGAACACGACGACGCCCGTGCCGGGAACGTCCGAAAATCCTTCGAGCGCCGCCTTGCCGGTATCGCCGCTCGTGGCGACGGGTATAAGGCAGGTCTCCTTCTGCCCCGCTTTTTCTTTGAGCGCGGTCATGAGGAGCGGCAGCACGGAAAGCGCCATATCCTTGAAGGCGTGCGTCCTGCCGTGCCAGAGCTCGAGAACGTAAAGCCCCGCGTCCAGCTTTACGAGCGGCGCGGGATCGCCGTCGAACGTAGAGTACGCGCGGCGGGTCACGGAGAGCAGTTCGTCATAAGAGAGCTCGTCGAAAAACAGGCTCATGATATACGCGCTGCGCTCGGGATAATCGAGTGCGGTCATCGCCTCGATGTCTTTCATGGGAACGGGCGGAAAACTTTCGGGGACGTACAGTCCGCCGTCCGGCGCGAGACCGGTGAGTACCGCCGCGCTGCCGCTTACCGCGGCAGCGGGGTTTCTTGTAGAGATGTACTTCATGTAAAAATTCCGTTTAAGAGTATTTTTTGAGGAATTTGGGGAGCTTGTCGCATGTCAGCGAGACGCAGAAATGCACCCCCGCGCGATCGGATATATCGTCTATCCGAATGAAAAGCTCTTCGAGTTCGTCCGCGCTTTTTTTGAGCATACGCGCGATGCCGTCGATGAATATCTCCGTCACATCCGAGTTGGAGGCTATCACGCCTTTGACGAATCCCACGAGAGCGTCCTCGCTTATGCTGCCGTTCTCGGGCAGGTACTCCGCTGCGTTGACGTAACGTATCGCCGCGGGGATAGCCGAGGTGTACTCGTTCGAGTCCGTTATGTAGACGATGTTGCCCTTGCTCACGTCCAGCGCCTCGTTAGCGCGCCTGACGATCTCTTTGGTCTTTCCGCTGCCTTTCGGTCCGTAGATGAGTCCGATCATACTTTTTCCTCCCTTGATCTTGTTTTTTCGAGCGTCCGCGCGCGGCTCAGCGCGCGGAAGTTGTACGTTACTTACATATCATAACGCCTTTTGTTAAAAAGAGCTTAACGCGGGCATTAGAATATCATTAGAAAATCATTCGAGCGAAGAAGTGAACTCCGCGATACGCTTAAGTCCCTTTCTTATGTCGTCCTCGCTGCACGCGTAGGAAAGACGCACATAGTCCGGAGCGCCGAACGCCGCGCCGTCCACGACGGCTACGAGCGACTTTTCGAGCAGTTTGGCGCAGAAGTCGGCGGAGTTCTTTATCACCTCGCCGTCGCACTTCTTGCCGAAGGTGCGGGAGATATCCGCCATTATGTAGAACGCGCCCATGGGCTCGGGTGCGGAGAGCAGCGGAGCTTCCTTCATAAGGGATACTATGAGCTTCCTGCGCTCGTCGAACACTTTGACCATGTTTTCGAGGAACTCCTCGCCGCGCTTGTCGGTGAGCGCCACGTAAGACGCGTACTGCGCGATGGAATTGGTGTTGGACGTCGTGTGGCTCTGTATGCTGCTCATGGCTTTCGCCACGTTGAGCGGCGCAGCCGAATAACCCACTCGCCAACCGGTCATCGAATACGTCTTGCTCATGCCCGAGCAGATGACCGTGAGGTCCTTCATATTGCCGAAGGACGCTATGGAACGGAAAGTCACGCCGTAAACGAGCTTTTCGTATATCTCGTCGCTTATGACGTACAGCCCGTGCTTTTCCGCCACTTCGGCTATTTTTGCCGTTTCTTCGGGAGTATATACCGCGCCCGTGGGGTTGGACGGGTTGGTGAATATCAGCGCTTTCGTTGTGGGCGTTATCGCCTTTTCGAGCTGCTCCGCCGTCATTTTGAACCCGCTCGCGCCCGTCGTTTCGAGAACGACGACTTTACCGCCCGACATCTTGATGAGTTCGGGGTACGTCAGCCAGTAGGGCGCGGGAAGAATGACTTCGTCGCCGGGGTTTATCAGCGCTTCGCAGGCGTTCCTGAGAGTCTGCTTGCCGCCCGTGGATACCAC
>DXHS01000113.1 GCA_019113275.1 Candidatus Protoclostridium stercorigallinarum | reverse complement strand
AAGCGCGGCGTCAGCCAAACAAATTTATAAATTTTGTTTGGCGGTAAAGCGCCGCGCAAGGGTAATGGGGCACTTCCCCCTGCCGCAGGGGAAGCTTTTTCGGACTCGCAATCGCTCGTAAACTATTTTTTCCGCGTTGAAAGCGCGGACATTATTATAGCCTTCCCCGACACTTGTTTCGGGGGATCCGGTGCGCCGCAAAGCGCCGCATAGGCGCGAACGGCGTACCGGATGAGGGGGCGAAAAAACATAACGCGGCAAGCAGGCGGTACACGCTTATCCTGTCAGCCTCATTCCCTACACCCGTTTTGTCGTTCGTTGCCGCTCTTCGAGCAACCACCCTCTCCGGGGCAAGACCTCCCTTTGGTCGGTGGCGTTCGCACCTTCGGCGCTCGGCTGCGGAGGGCTGTTTCGGACTCGCTGTCATTCATAAATTATTTTTATTCCGGGCGTGAAGCGGGATTCGCTGCGCTCATAAATGATCAAGTCGTCCGTGCATGACCCGTCATGCGCGGATCCTTTTTGTGCGTAAGCGGAGGAGCGATTTTTCGCCGATGGCGCGCAAAGGTAAAAGGCGTGAACAAAATTACCCATAGTGAGAACATTTGATACTATTAAACGGGGGGGGTGTTATAATTAAATTGACTTTCGGCACGCGGCTGCGCCGCGGGAGAAAGTTGCGGACGTGTGGATATCGGCGTATGCCGGTTGACAAAAAATCTATAAAGGAGAAAAAAGATGGCGAAAAAGAGAATGAGCGCATTCAAATTCCGGCTGATAATGGGTATAGTCATCGTGGTCTGTGCAGTACTTCTGATCGCAGTAAACGTTGCCGCGTATCTGTTTACCCCGTTTTTGGATGATCGGCTCGGGCGCGGCGACAGGCATGCCGTAATACCCGAAGGGCGCGACGGCTGGGATACGGATTACTACGAGGATCTGTATGACAGCACCGACGAGTCCAAGGAAGCGGCATACAAGCTGGCGCTCGATGTACAAAGGGAGGGTACGATACTTCTGAAAAACAACGGCGTGTTGCCGCTGGCGAAGGGCAGTACCGTTACTCCGTTCGGGTTCCGTTACAAGTCTCCCGTCGTGGGACAGACGGGACCGAGCGGTTCGGCGAAGTGGAACATAGATCCCGTGACTCCCGAAGAGGGTTTGAGCGGGACGTTCACGATCAACACCGCCGCGTACGACAATATGGAGGGTAATCCGACGTCGCTCAAAGAGGCGAGCGGTACTCTTTCCGCGGGTACGGGCGCCGATCTTATGGGACACTCGAGCAAATTGTACGAATACGACGCGGAGACGTACACGGATGTCGAAGCGAGCGGAACGGCGCTCGTGTTCATCGGCAGAGAGGGAGCCGAGGGCTCGGACAAGAAGTTCGACGCGTACAGCGACGGGACGCCGCATTATTTTGCGCTGACGCAGAACGAAAAGGACATGGTGCGCATAGCGAAAGAGAAATGCGACAACGTCGTCGTGATCCTCGAAACGGCGTCCGCGATGCAGATGCCCGAGCTGATGAGCGGCGAGCTGGAAGTAGACGCGATAGTGCAGTTCGGTCATGCGGGCGAGCGCGGTTACAGCGTGCTCGGCGACGTTCTGAGCGGCGCGGTGAATCCGTCCGGGCGCACCGTGGACATATGGGCGTCCGACTTCACCAAAGATCCTACTTACATGAACTTCGGCGAGTTCAAGTATACCAATCCCGTAAACACGGGATATGCGGTAGCGGGTCAGTACTATATAGAATACGAAGAGGGCGTATACATGGGCTACCGCTACTACGAGACCGCGCACGACATCGGAGCGACCGGCTTTACTTACGGCACGCTGGACGGTAAGGGCGCGATCGAAGAGGCGGGCGCGGTGCTGTATCCGTTCGGTTACGGCTTGTCGTACACGACGTTCGAGCAGACGATCACCCGTTTCGATACTTCGGGCGGCAATATTTCCGTGAGCGTCGAGGTGAAGAATACGGGCGATAAAGACGGCAAAGAGGTAGTGCAGATATATTACGATCCGCCTTATACCGACCTCGATAAGACGATGAAAATAGAAAAGCCTACCGCCACGCTCGTAGCCTTTGCCAAGACGGGCGTTATCGAAGCCGGAAAATCGGAAACGGTCACGATAACGTTCAGGCAGGAGGACATGGCGTCGTACTGCTACACGAAAGAGAATCCGGACGATACCGTAGGCTGCTACATGCTCGAAGAGGGCGATTACGAGATATCCGTAGGGAAGAACAGCCACGAGGCGTTCGATTCCGAAACGTGGACCAACAATTCGACGATATGGTACGATAACACCAATCCCCGTCAGAGCGAGATAGACGCGCAGTCGGCGCTGGACGCCGAGGGCAATTCCCTCGACCGTCCCGCAAACGGCGACGAGAACTACACCGCGGCTACCAATCTGTTCCGGGACAGCAGCGACTATATGCAGCGCGACGCGACGATATTCAGCCGCGCCAACTGGGACGCTACGTTCCCGAAGCTCAAGACGGAAGGTGCGACGATAGGTTCCGGCAGTTTCTGGAACAATAGCTGCAGAGGCGGCGACGAGCTGTCCGAAGAGTCGGCGAAATACTTCGAAGATCCCATCCATGATTTCGACGTGGAAACGGATAAGCGTTTCGGCAACGTGGAGGGAAGTATCGCGTATCATGCCGATGAGCCCGTTTACGGCAAGGACAACGGTCTTACGGTGTCCGATCTCCGCGGCAAGGATTACTACGACGAAGCGTGGGACGAGTGGCTGGATCAGGTCGACTTTGACGATCCGGACGTAGTGCAGCAGATCCTCGACCTTTCCGCTCTCGCGAACTATGCGACGACGAGCGTGGACAGCCTCGGTCTGCCGCGTACCGTACATTCGGACGGCGCCAACGGGCTTAAAGTGTTCAAGACGGACGCCGGTATGGAAATGTCCGCAACATACAGCATGACTCCCGTGTGGGCGTCCACATGGAACACAGAGCTCCTTAACCGCGTCGGCGACGCGCTCGGCAGGGAAGCTCTCGAGAACAACATCTCCGGATGGTATTCTCCCGCGATCAACCTGCATCGCAGCCCGTTCTCCGGACGTAACTTCGAGTATTACAGCGAGGATCCTCTGCTTACGGGCAAGATAGCCGCCGCCGTGGTCAGCGGAGCGAGCGAAGCGGGCATGTACTGCTACATCAAGCACTTCGCGCTCAACGACGAAGAGACCCGCAGAAACGAATTCCTCGCGACGTGGGCTACCGAGCAGGCAATGCGCGAACTGTATTTCAAGGCGTTCGAGATCCCCGTCAAGGAAGCGAAGATGACCATCAATTACACCGCGGACGAAAACGGCACTATGGCGCAGAAGACCATGCGCGCCGCGACCGCGATCATGGCTTCGCAGAACTGCATAGGTCAGTACTACTGCCACGCCGATTACCGCCTGCTGACGGGCATGCTCCGCAACGAGTGGGGCTTCCTCGGAACGGTCACCAGCGATATGTACACGATGCCCAACGACGGCATGTTCGATATGGCATACCGCTCCGGTCTGGATACTTTCCTTCCTATCGACCGCGGTAAACTCGCAGACAGCGAGAGCGCTTCCGCGCATTGGATGTTCCGCAGGATACTCCACGACGTCGGCTATACCGTCGCCAATTCCAACGCGATGCAGGGCGTGCCGCCCGGAACGATATTCTATTACGACATATCGCCGTGGGTGCTTTTCCTGCAGCTGCCGCTCAATCTCGTATTCGGTCTGCTGATCGCGGGTGCGATAGCCTGGATCGTCGTCCGCACGATACAAGATAAAAAACTCGCTTCCGGGCAAGGAGGAGTTCATAATGAATAAGATCAAGTATGCCGTCATAATGGCGCTTCTCGTCGCGTGTCTTGTCATGTCGGCTGCGGCACTGGTGGCATGCGGCGGTACGGGAGCGAACGAACTTACGGTGGATACCGAGGACGCCGCCGTGGTGTTCGAGGTAGGCACGGAGTTCAGTTCCGAAGGTATCGTGGTGTACACCAAGCAGGGCGGGAAAAACGTCCGCATATCGTCCGACGAGTACGAGATAACCGCTCCCGACACTTCCGCGGTGGGCGAAAAGACCGTTACCGTCACTTACGGCGACCTCAAGGCGACATATACCGTTTCCGTAGTGGTCAAGGAGCAGACCGCCGTGTTCACGGGTACGATAACGTCCGGGCTCGGCGCGGGCGAAACGATGTCCTACCCGGCGGAATTCAAGTGCTTCAATACGATGACCTGGGAGCTCTGGTACGAGGACTACCGCCGCGAACCGGGCGACACCGGAGAGTACAGCATGAAGGACAGCGGACGCTACAAACTGAAAGACGGGGTCTACACGATGATGCTCACCACTAAAACGGAAGACACCGTGACCGATTCCGAAGGCAACGTATCGTTCTTCTATATGGGCGTGACTCTGCCCGTATACGGAGGGCAGAAAAACGGCACGTTCTACGGAACGCTGACGCTGGAATCCTGAAAACTCACGACAGGCGCTACGAGCGACTTTGCTGCCCGCAAAGTCGCTCGCCGCGTTTGTTTTCGCCGTAGCAACGAAATTTCCCGCATTTTTCCGCGCATGACTTGTCATACGCGCCCGCTTTTTGCGGGAAATCGACAGAGCAACAATTACGGAATTCGCAGAAAATGTGCCGTATTTTGTGAAAAAATTATTGTTCCGAGCCGCACAAGCTGTTTTACGGAATTCGCAGAAAATGCGTCGTATTTTTGAGGATAGAACCGCGGCTCTCGGAGCGAGCGTAGCGGAAGCGGTCGGTCCTGACGGACGGTAACCGATTTACTTGCTAACGGATACGCTTGCCTCGTACCGCAATGCTTAACTTGCCGCACCGCAAGGTGCTGACCCTACCGCGACCCGAGAACGCGGTTATAGACCAAAAAGACGGCAGCGTTTTCGTCTGTGCCGAAGCGCGGTGTCAGCAAAAGCAAAAGCGGGGCGCTTTTGCTTTTGCGGTAAAGCGCCGCGCAAGGACACATTTCACTTGACTTTTCTTTTTTTGAAACATATAATGGTATGGTGAATGATGATGTTAAGATCATAGTGCTCCGCACCGACAGGGGCGAGGGCAAGCCGAACGCGGACTGCGGTCTGTTCGGAAGGACGCTCGAAGAGTGGGTCGTCGGCGCCATGCGCGGCATGGATACGGTAAGCGCGGATTACGCCGAAGGCGGCGATCTGCTGCCCGTGGTGCGGCCTCTTCTCGACATGTCCCGTCCGATCACGGCGGTGCTGTATTCGGATACGCCGCTCATCACGTATTCAGCGATAAACGAGTGCATAAACCGTTTCCGCGGCGACGTTATCGGCGCGCTCAAGCTGCCGCGCGGGTGGATATTTTCCACCGCGTATCTCTCTTCCTGCGAAAAAGCGCAGGCGGATAAGGTGATAGCGCTGGGCGACGAGGACTTCATCACGGTATTCAACTACAATCAGCTCGCGTATGCTTCGGACATATTGCGTTCGCGTATCAATTATTATCACATGAACGCGGGCGTGGAGCTGGTCGATCCCGCGGCGGTGCTGATCGACGCTTACGCGGTCATCGAGCCGGGCGCGAAGATAGGTCCGTATACCGAGATACGCGGCAAGAGCATTATCCGCGCGGGTGCGGAGATAGGCGCGCATTGCGTGATAACCTCTTCCGTAGTCGAGAGCGGCGCGAAAGTGCGTTCGAGCACGCTGGACGGCGCGCTCGTGTCGCGGGGCGCCGAAGTGGGACCTTACGCATACCTGCGTCCGGGGTCGCGCATAGGCGCGGGCGCGAAGATAGGGGATCACGTAGAGATAAAGAACAGCCGCATAGGCGCGGGGACTAAGGTGTGCCATCTGGCGTACGTGGGCGACGCGGATATCGGCGAGGATTGCAATATAGGTGCGGGAACGGTGTTCGCCAATTACGACGGGGCGGCTAAACATCGTACCGTCTTGGGGAAAAAGGTGTTCGTGGGATCCAACTCCACGCTGGTGGCGCCGCTGGACATAGGCAGCGGAGCGTTCATCGCGGCGGGGTCGGTGATAACGACGGACGTGCCCGAGCGCGCTTTGGCTATCAGCCGTGCGCCCGCGGCGGTCAAAGAGGACTGGCAGAAAAACGCGTACACGCGTGATGCGAAGGATAACAGGACAGCGCCGGGCGGCGCGAACAGCGAAGGGTAAAACTTCGCTTCCCCGAACAAAAACGATAAAGGACGCACTTAAAAAGTCATGAACGTACACGGCAATCAGATCAAGATCTTTGCGGGCAACGGCAGCCCGCGCCTCGCGAAAGAGATCGCGGACAACCTCGGCATGAATCTCGGCAAGATCGAGATAGGCAAGTTCTCGGACGGCGAAGTCGCCTGCCATATAGGCGAGTCCGTCAGGGGCAGCGACGTATTCGTCGTACAGTCGACGTCCGCGCCCGTCAACGACAACCTCATGGAGCTGCTCGTCATCATCGACGCGCTCAAACGCGCGAGCGCGGGACGTATCACCGCCGTGATACCTTACTTCGGCTACGCGCGCCAGGACAGAAAGGCGCGCCCCCGCGATCCCATCACCGCCAAACTCGTCGCCGACCTCATCACGGTCGCGGGAGCGGACAGGCTGCTCACGATGGATCTGCACGCCAATCAGATACAGGGATTCTTCAATATCCCCGTCGATCATCTCATAGGCATACCCATTCTCGGCAACGAGATCAAGAAGCAGGCGTTTTGCAAGGAAGCCATGGCGAACGACGAACTCATCACCGTTTCGCCCGACGTCGGCTCCGTAGCACGCGCCCGCCGCATGGGCGAGAAGCTGGGCACCCCGCTCGCGATCGTGGACAAGCGCCGTCCCAAGGCGAACGTGATGGAAGTCATGAACATCGTGGGTGACGTGCGCGGCAAGGTCTGCCTTATCGTCGACGACATGATAGACACCGCGGGCACCATAACGCAGGGCGCGAAAGCGCTCGTGGAAGTGGGCGGCGCCAAAAAGGTATACGCCTGCTGCACGCACGGCGTGCTCTCGGGCCCCGCATGCGAGCGCCTCGAGAACTCTCCCATAGAGAAGCTGTTCATGCTCAACACCATCGAGCCGCCCGAGGGATTCCACCTTTCCAAGCTCGTGCCGCTCTCCGTCGCCCCCATATTCGCAAAGGGCATAAAGAGCATCTTCAGCGACAGCCCGTTCTCCGTAATTTATGACTGACATATTCCGAAAAATTTTCGAGGGGATTTCGATTCGAAATCCCCTTGAAATATTTTTCGTCATTGTTGGCGCGAAAATCCGCGCTTTTCGCGCCAATGATGACGAAAAATCTTTTTAATGAAATTTCGATTTGAAATTTCCTTAAAAAATTTTTCGGAATGAACATCAGTTTGCTTGACTTAAATGTTTTGTTCTGCTAACATTATAACGCACCTTGAAAGAGGGGTGCTATTTTTGACTGTAATACAGGCGGAGGACCGAGATGGCTAAGAATACGAGCCGTAACAAGATCACTCTTGCGTGCACGGTATGCAAGCAGAGGAATTACGATACTTATAAGAATAAGAAGAACGACCCCGACAGGATCGAGCTTAAGAAGTATTGCAAGTTCTGCAAGACCCACACCGTCCACAAAGAGACGAAGTAAGGAGCGAACAATGGCGGATAAGACCAATAAGAACGCGAAGAAGCAGGGTCCCAAGAAGCCCAATTTCTTCGTCGCCACGTTCGGCGAACTCAAGCAGGTGAGCTGGCCTACGTTTGCGGACACGATGAAGCGTCTGGGTGCGGTCCTCGCGATCACGGTGATATTCCTCGTCGTGCTCATGTGCGTGGATATGCTGCTCAACTTCATACACCGCAATCTGTTCCAGGCGGGCTTCGGCGACAACCAGCTGCTCAACGGCGAGCAGATAGCCGCTCTCATAGTGGGCGGAGTGCTCGTCATCGCGGCGATCGCGGGCGTCATCGCCTACAAGGTGGTCAAGTACCGCGCGAGCAAGGACAGCGACCGCTGATAATACGATGGGTAAGGAAAACGCAAAGTGGTATGTGCTCCACACCTACTCGGGTTATGAGAACCAGGTAGAGATGAACCTGAAAATGGTGTTCGAAAAGAACAACATGACGGACAGGCTCTACGAGATAACCATCCCGATGGAAGAGGTGATGGAGGAGAAGAACGGCAAGAAGAAGCTCGTCAAGCGCAAGATGTTCCCTTGCTACGTTCTCATCAAGATGGAGTACGACAACGACAGCATGTGGCATATCATCACGCAGACGAGGGGAGTGACCGGATTCGTCGGTCCTCAGGGTCATCCGCTCCCGCTCACCGACGACGAGATACGTCGTATGCATCTGGAAAAAGTGGTCGCCAAGACGGATTACGCCGCGGGCGACACCGTAAAGATAATAAGCGGACCTCTCGAGGACTTCGTCGGCAAGATAGAATCCGTCGACAAAGAGAACCAGAAGTGCCGCGTATCCGTCTCCATGTTCGGCAGGGAGACGCCCGTCGACCTCGAGCTCTATCAGATAGAGCCGGCAGGCGAAGACAAATAAAACCGTATAATTCGGGAGAGTGCGCATATGCGCATTCGTTATCACCGCGATTATATAATACCTATTATATAAGGAGCAAGAAATGGCAAAGAAATTACAGGCGGTCGTCAAGCTGCAGCTCCCCGCAGGTAAAGCCACCCCGGGACCTCCCGTCGGTTCGTCCCTGGGTCCCCACGGTATCAACATACCCGGCTTCACCAAGGAGTTCAACGAAAAGACGAGAGACCAGGACGGCATGATCATCCCCGTGGTGATCAGCATTTATTCGGACAGGAGCTTCACCTTCATCATGAAGACGCCTCCCGCACCCGTGCTCATCAAAAAGGAGCTGGGTCTGGAGTCGGGTTCCGCCAAGCCCAATAAGGACAAGGTGGGCAAGCTGACGATGGCGCAGGTGGAGAAGATCGCCAAGATCAAACTTCCCGATCTCAACGCGGGAAGCCTCGAGGCGGCTATAAGCATGGTCAAAGGCACGGCACGCTCGATGGGCGTGGAAGTGGAAGGCTGAGGAGGAGCGCGCATATGAAATTCGGCAAGAAGTACAAAGCGTCGCTCACCGAAGTGGACGTTAAGAAAGTATATGAGCCCGCCGCGGCTATCGAGAACGCGATAGCGACCGCAAAGGCGAAGTTCGACGAGACGATAGAGCTCCACGTTCGTCTGGGCGTGGATCCCCGCCAGGCGGATCAGCAGGTGCGCGGCACCGTCGTTCTTCCCAACGGTACGGGTAAGAAAGTCAAGGTGCTCGTCATCGCCAAGGGCGACAAGGCGGACGCCGCCAAGGAAGCGGGCGCGGACATCGTCGGCGCGGAAGAGATCATCCAGAAGATCCTTTCGGAGAACTTCCTCGACTTCGACGTGTGCATCACCTCGCCTGACATGATGGGTCAGATGGGTCGCGTAGCGCGTATCCTCGGACCTAAGGGTCTGATGCCTTCGCCCAAGAGCGGCACGGTAACGCCGGACGTTGCGAAAGCGGTCCGCGATTCCAAAGCCGGTAAGGTGGAATACAGACTGGACAAGACGGCTATCATCCACTGCCCGATAGGCAAGAAGTCCTTCGGCAGAGAGAAGCTGCTCGAAAACTACAACACCCTTATGGA
>DXHS01000112.1 GCA_019113275.1 Candidatus Protoclostridium stercorigallinarum | reverse complement strand
GGATGAGTCAAGGAAGTAGCAAAACATGTAAAGCCTGCCCGTCTGATACAAACTTTTGACTCACCCGGCTCGCAGCCGCACTGACGTGCTTTGTGCTCGCCACCCTCTCTAACAATTCGAGAGGGCTGTTTTAGACTCGCTGCGCTCGTAAACCATTAAATATCCCGCGCTGAAAGCGCGGACGCCTTATGAAAGCCGTTCCCTGAAGCAGGGGAAGGTGGCGAGCACGAAGCGGCAGCGGCTGCGAGCCGGGCGGGGTTGAAGTCTGTTTTATGAAAGTGCAGGATATGACGGTAAAGCTCGTACATTTATCCTGCCTCAACCCCTATCGCCCCATACGGGGCACTTCCCCCTGCCGCAGGGGGCAGTGTTTCGGACTCGCTTGCGCTCGTAAACTTAAATATATTTCGCGCACGTCGCCGACGTGCGCGTCCTCTTTTTGCGTGAAACCGACGGAGAAACAACCGCAGAATTCGCAGAAAATGCGCCGTATTTTTTGAGGATAGAACTGCGGCTCTCGGAGCGAGCGGAGCGGAAGCGGTGGGTCCTGACGGACGGTAACCGATCTACTTGATAATGGATAAGCTTGCCTCGTACCGCAATGCTTAACTCGCCGCACCGCAAGGTGCTGACCCTATGCCCACCCGAGAACGCGTCTTATCGCCGAAAAGACGACGGATATTCCGTCAACACCGAAGCGCACGGCGGGAGCCGAGCGGTAGCGGTGCGCAAGGGGAAAGACAAATGGCTTTGCGATTTGCAAAGCCATTTGTCTGCTGCCGCCGAGCGATAGCACGGCGCGATCACATTCAGCCCTTCGTTTTGGCGTTCGTCTGCGATCTTGCGCCGGTGCGGCTCTTGGCGCCGCAGCCGCGGGCGGACGAGGCTTTCGTGCTCGCGCGGTTCTTGGCGCCGCAACCCGTCGCGGCTTTGGCGGACGTCTTTGCTTTGGACGCGGACGTCTTTGCCGAAGTCTTTCTGCCGGTAGTGGTAGTCGTCATTCGTTTTACCTCCTTTCGCTTGTATTATGAGCGGCGGGCGGCAAAAATAGACATGAGCCGCGGGGAGCGGACGCAAGTAAATATTTAACAGAAATAATGCGAAAACCGTTGCGGAATCCGCGGAAATGTGGTAAAATCAAAGTTGCGGGGAGTGAACTCGCCGCCAAAGCGTTAAGAGATATCATTACGGAGGATAGTATGCAGTTTTCCAAAGAAGTAGAAAGAATGGTCTGCGTCGCCAAGGGTCCCAAGCACGGTCCCGCTCCCATACCCGAGGAAGGCAAGTGGGTACAGGCGTATAAGATCGAGGACATCAACGGTTACACGCACGGCGTAGGCTGGTGCGCGCCGCAGCAGGGCGCCTGCAAGCTCAGTCTCAACGTCAAGAACGGCATCATCCGCGAGGCTCTCGTGGAGACGATCGGCTGCTCGGGCATGACGCATTCGGCGGCTATGGCGGGCGAGATACTCCCCGGCAAGACCATCCTCGAAGCGCTCAACACCGACCTCGTGTGCGACGCGATAAACACCGCCATGCGCGAGCTGTTCCTTCAGATCGCTTACGGCAGGACGCAGTCGGCGTTCTCGGACGACGGTCTCGTTATCGGCGCGGGTCTCGAGGATCTCGGCAAGGGCGAGCGTTCCATGACGGGTACGATCTACGGCACCGAAGCCAAGGGCGTGCGTTACCTCGAGCTTACCGAGGGTTACATCACGAAGATGGCTCTCGATAAGGACGACCAGGTCATCGGTTACGAATACATCAAGCTCGGCGTGATGCTCGACAAGATCAAGGCGGGCATGAGCGCGGACGAGGCTCTCAAGAGCGCGACCGGTCACTACGGCAGATTCACCAAAGAAGAGGGCGCATGCAAGTTCATCGACCCTCGTAAGGAATAAGGAGGTCAAGGGCAATGGCTGTAACTTTCGAAGGATATGAAAGAAGAGAGGCTAAGACCTCCGAGATAATGAAGAAATACGGCATCAAGGGCTTCGAGGACGCGCTGAAGATCTGCACGGACAAGGGCTTCAATCCGTACGAGATCACGCAGGGCATCCAGAACATCTGCTTCGAGAATGCCAAGTGGGCTTACACGCTCGGCTGCGCGATCGCTATAAAGAAGGGCTGCACGAGAGCCGCAGACGCCGCCCGCGCGATAGGCGAGGGTCTGCAGGCGTTCTGCATCCCCGGCTCCGTCGCCGAACAGCGTAAGGTCGGTCTCGGCCACGGCAACCTCGCCGCGATGCTCCTCGAAGAGGAGACCGAGTGCTTCTGCTTCCTTGCGGGTCACGAGTCTTTTGCCGCGGCAGAGGGCGCTATCGGTATCGCCAAGAGCGCGAACAAGGTGCGTAAAACGCCTCTCCGCGTCATCCTCAACGGTCTGGGCAAGGACGCCGCTATGATCATCTCGCGTATCAACGGCTTTACGTATGTGCAGACGAAGATGGATTACTTCAACGACAAAGTGGACATCGTCAAAGAGACTCCGTACTCCGCGGGCGAGCGCGCCAAAGTGCGCTGCTACGGCGCGGACGACGTCCGCGAGGGCGTTAAGATCATGTGGCTGGAGAAGGTGGGCGTTTCCATCACGGGCAACTCCACCAACCCCACGCGTTTCCAGCACCCCGTTGCAGGCACCTATAAGAAGGAGTGCAACGAGGCGGGCGTCAAGTACTTCTCCGTCGCTTCGGGCGGCGGCACCGGACGTACGCTCCATCCCGACAACATGGCTGCGGGTCCCGCTTCCTACGGTATGACGGATACGATGGGCAGAATGCATTCGGACGCTCAGTTCGCAGGCTCCTCCTCCGTTCCCGCACACGTCGAAATGATGGGTCTCATCGGCATGGGCAACAACCCCATGGTAGGTGCATCCGTTTCCTGCGCGGTCGCCGTGGAAGAAGCGATGAAGAAATAAACGTAAACGCATGCAACAAAAAACGGCGGGTGACCGCCGTTTTTTCGTTGCCGTTCTGTTTATTGCCGCGCTTGACCGGCGCGGGTGCCGTTTGATTCTTATCTCGATGTCCTCGGGTATGTTCGCCGCGTTCGCGCTTCTGTCCGGCTTTGCACGCCGCGCTTAAAAGTTTTTTGCGATAAAGTCCGTGAACTCTTCCGCGGTGCCCGAGAAATCGGGTTTGACGCTCTCGTCGCGGTCGGAAGGGTGGAGTGAGACCGTCATCGATAGTTTCATGTAAAAAAGAAAAGTCGTGTAAGTTATTTTTCCTTATTCATCCTCTTCATAACAGTTATGCTCGGCTCGGGATGGTCGGGTGCGGATATTCTGGTCGCTTTTATTTTTGCGGATGAAGGCGCACAAAAAGTAAAAAACGATACCTGGTCGGTAAAAAGCATTGCCTCGTCGGGTGAATAGTGGTATAATCAAATATTGAGATACAGCTTTCGGGCGCGGCGGTTTCTGTGCCGCGGAAGGGCGGCCGTTCCGCTTCCCTGATATCGCGGTCATCGCTCGGCAGGTCGATGTCGCGGGCTGCGGGCGAACGGAGGCGTGGAAATCGAAGGAGGAGAAAATGATAAACGTGACGATCGTGGAAGACGAAAAGCATGAGGCGGACAAACTGCGCGGGTACCTCGAACGATACTGCGCGGCGCACGGCGTGGGGTTCGATACTAAGGTATTTTCTTCGGCAGAGGCGTTTCTCGCGTCATACAGGACGGATACGGATATCGTATTTATGGATATCGAGCTGGAGAGCATGAACGGCATGGATGCCG
>DXHS01000111.1 GCA_019113275.1 Candidatus Protoclostridium stercorigallinarum | reverse complement strand
CGCGGTCCTTAGCATTCGGCAATCAACCGACTTTCGATGGAAAATGTTTGCTTCATACCGCAATAGCTCGATCAGCCGCGGTGCTAACCGCCAAAAAAGACGGTGCGGACTGCGTCTGACCGAAGCGCACGCGAAGCGAGCGATAGCGGTGCGCAAGGAATAAAGCTGCCCCCTGCGGCAGGGGGAAGTGCCCCCGTATGGGGCGATAGGGGTTGAGGCAGGATGAATGTACGAGCGCGTGAAAGACAGTGCGGATAGCATGATGATGTCGATAGTGGCTGAAGTAGAAGAATGTACGAGCTTGACTGTTATATCATGCTTATCCGCCATACAAAACTTCAACCCCTTCCGGCTCGCAGCCGCACTAACGTGCTTTGTGCTCGCCACCTTCCCCTGCCTCAGGGGACGGCTTTCATAAGGCGTCCGCGCTTTCAGCGCGGCACTTCTTTTTAAGCACCTGCGCGCATACGCCCCGAATAGCAGAATTCGAAGCGAAACCGCGAGATTTTCGGATGGAAAGGCACGTTCTCGGAAGCGGGCGTAGCGTTAGCGGTCGCCGCAGGGGTTCCCCGCGGCGACTCCGAAACGTGGTCCTCGCGGACGGCAACCGACCGACTTCCGATGGGAAACGCTTGCTTCGTACCGCAACAGCTCGGTCAGCCGCGGTGCTAACCGCCCGAAAAGCCGCGCTTTTCGCGTGTGGACGAAGCGCACGCGAAGCGAGCGATAGCGGTGCGCAAGGTAAAAGCTATGCGCCTTCCCCGCTCGCATCATAAGAAAGAGGAAGGCTCAAGCCTTCCTCTTTCTCGTGACGTAACCTATAAACTTTGAAAGTTCTACTATGGGAATGATCGCAAACCCTATCGCCATACACACGAAATACAGCCCTGCGGAGAGCGGCGTGAGCCCGAAAGCGTAATTGACGCCCGGGATGTAGATGATCGCCGTGGTGAGCAGGAAGGACGCGAGGGACGCGATGACAAGCATTTTGTTCTGATCCTTGGGGTCGAAGGCGGAGCGGCGGGAGGAGCGGACGTTGAAGGCGTGGAAGAGCTTTATCATGCAGAAGGTGAAGAACGCGGCGGTGATGCCCGCGTTGTTTTCGGTATCCACGATCGCAACGCCCGTGGTCATGAGGTTGCCGACGAAGTACGCGAGAAGAGTAAGCCCCGCGATGATCACGCCCTGAACGAGCAGGTTTGCACCCAGCCCTTCGGCAAACAGACCCTGTTTCGCGGGGCGGGGCGGGCGGTCCATGATGTTCTTTTCCGCTTTCTCCACGCCCATCGCGAGCGCGGGAAAGGTATCCCCTATCATGTTTATCCACAGCAGGTGCGTAGCTCCCAGCAGCGTAAAGCCCATGAGCGAGGCGATGAACACCGCGATGACTTCCGCGAGATTGCTGGAAAGCAGGTACAGTATCGCTTTGCGGATGTTGTCGTATATCCGCCTGCCCTCGCCCACCGCGACGACTATCGTGGCAAAGTTGTCGTCCGCGAGCACCATATCAGCGACGTTCTTGGTGACATCCGTGCCCGTTATGCCCATGCCGACGCCGATGTCCGCGGCTTTTATCGAGGGCGCGTCGTTGACGCCGTCCCCCGTCATCGCGGTCACTTTGCCGCGCGCGCGCCAGGCATTGACTATGCGCGTTTTATGCTCGGGCTGCACGCGGGCGTAGACGGAATATCCCGTCACCTTTTTTGCGAACTCCTCATCGGACAGCTCATCCAGCTCCGCGCCCGTTATAGCCTCTTTGCGGCTCTTTATGATGCCGAGCTCGAGCGCTATCGCCACGGCGGTATCCACATGGTCGCCCGTTATCATGACGGGGCGTATGCCCGCCTTGCGGCACTCGGCGACCGCGGCTTTGACCTCGGGACGGACGGGATCCATCATGCACTCCATGCCGATGAACGTCATTTCGCGTTCGGCTGCGCGGGCGTCGTCCGTGGGACGGACATCCTCGCCCGTGCGCATGGCGGCGGCGAGCACGCGGAGCGCGCGGTCGGCATACGACTTGTTCGCAGCCTTTATGTTTTCGCGGTCGGCGTCCGTCATTTCGCGCACGACGCCGTCCTTATCCAATATCCTCGTGCAGCGGCGGACGACCTCGTCGGGCGCGCCTTTAGTGTACTGCACGTAACCGTCGCCGTCGCGGAAGAACACCGTCATCATTTTGCGGACGCTGTCGAAAGGCGCTTCGGCGACGCGGGGGTTCTCCTTCTCCGCCGCCGTCTTGTCGAAGCCTCCGCCGAGGGCGTAGGACACGAGCGCGTTCTCCGTAGGCTCGCCTATCACCTGACCGTCCACCACTTTGGAGTCCGAGCACAGGCTCATCGCCCGCGCGAGCAGATCGATATCCTCGCCGTAAGTCTCCACGACGGTCATTTTGTTCTGCGTGAGCGTGCCCGTCTTGTCCGAACATATCACTTCCGCGCAGCCGAGGGTCTCCACCGCCGTCAGCTTGCGCAGCACCGCGCCGCGGGCGGACATCTTGGTCACGCCCATGGAAAGCACTATCGTCACCACGGTAGTCAGACCTTCGGGTATCGCGGCGACGGCGAGACTGACCGCCATCACGAGGCTCGTGAGCACCTGCGACGCGCCGAGCGCGTCAGCACGAATGAGATTGACTACGAACACCACCGCGCACACCGCGACGACCACGACCGTGAGCAGCTTGCTCAGCGACGACAGTTTTTTCTGAAGCGGCGTTTTGCCGTCCTTGGCGGCGTCGAGCACGCCCGCGATCTTGCCCATCTCGGTATCCATGCCCGTGTCCGTCACGATCGCCCTGCCGCGCCCGTAAGAGACGTCCGTGCCCGAATATACCATATTCTTCCTGTCGCCGAGGGGGATGTTCTCGCCGAGGAGCTTCTCCGTCGTTTTATCCGTCGGGACGCTCTCGCCCGTCAAAGCGGATTCTTCGCATTTGAGCGAGGCGCTCATCGTGATACGCGCGTCGGCGGGCACGCTGTCCCCCGCTTCGAGCACGATGAGGTCTCCCGGAACGAGCTTGCTGCTCTTTACGATATGCAGTTTGCCTCCGCGTATGACCTTGCTCTCGGCGGCGGTCATTTCTTTGAGAGCCTCTATCGCGTTCTCCGCTTTGGACTCCTGCACCACGCCGAGCACTCCGTTGAGGAGCACCACCGCCACGATGATCACCACCTCCGCAATGCCGCTTATATCCGGCGACCCCGCCGCCGTGCTGTTTATTATCGTCAGCACGAGGCTTATGACCGCCGCGACCACAAGGATGATTATCATGGGGTCCGCGAGCTGTTTGAAAAATCTCGCTATGAGCGGGGTCTTTTTCTTTTCGCGCAGCTTGTTCTCTCCGTAAGCGGCAAGGCGGAGCTCCGCCTCCTCTTCGCTCAGCCCCAGGCGCATGTCCGTATCCAGCGCGCCCGCCACCGTTTCCGCCGATTCGAGATAGTCCTTCATCGTTCCGATCTCCTTTCCGTCGTTTCTCTTCTATTATCCCCGTTACTTTCCCTTCGTTATCATATCCGCTTAAAAAACATGACCCGCGTACCTTGAAAACAGGTACGCGAGTCTCATTATTGAAAACGGTCCCAGACGGCAAACGCCGTCGGCTGTTGGGATACGTTACGCCTTGCGGCGCAAATTACTCCCTCGCATTCGTATGTTTATTTTGTATGTTTATTATAACCGCCTCCGCACGGTTTGTCAACCGTTTGCCGGAGAAATTTTCCGCTGCGCGGGTCGACGTCACGCTTTTTACGCGCTTACTCCGTTCTGAGGGCGACGACGGGATCCTGCTTTGCGGCTTTGGACGCCGGGATGAGTCCCGAAACGAGAGTGAGCAGCACGGAGAGCGCTATCATTATGAGCGCCTGCCAGGGCGGCAGCGCGGCTATCGTGTAAATGCCAGTGAAGCCGCCGATGATGAGGTTGGCTATAAGGCTGAGGATATATGTCACGATTATGCCTATGACGCCCGAGAGCAGCCCGATGATGACCGTTTCTGCGGTGAAGAGATTCTTGACGTCGCGCTTCCTGCCGCCCATCGCGCGGATGACGCCTATCTCCTTTATGCGCTCCACGACGGACACGAACGTGATTATGCCTATCATGACGGTGGAGACCACGAGGGATATGGACGTGAACACGATGAGCGCCACGGTTATCATGGTGATGAGCATACCCACCATCTCCATGATGACGCCCACGGTATCCGTGTACTGCACCTGATCGAGCTCTTCCCTGTTCTCGTTCCACCCGTCGAGATATTCGGTGACGAGATCCTTGTTCGCGAAGTCGGAGATATAGAACGTTATCCTCGACGGCAGCTCGCAGCCGCCCAGCTCGCTGAGGTACACCACCCTGTCCGACGTGCCGTATATCGCCGCGACGAGCATGGCTTTTATACCCTCGTATTTGGCTTGGTAATCGTCGCCGAGCGGAGCGAGTGCGTCGTCTATCATCTGCACGAACTCCTCTTTGGAATACATGGA
>DXHS01000110.1 GCA_019113275.1 Candidatus Protoclostridium stercorigallinarum | reverse complement strand
CAAGAGCCGCGGCGCATACCGCCCCGAAGATCTTCCTTTTCGTTTTCATATCCGCCTCCTTACACCTCGGTCACTGCATATATCGCCGTGCCGGAGGTAACGATAAGACCCGCGAACTCGCCGTTTTCGTCGGTATACGATCCGTTTATCGAGATCGCGTCGTCGGACGTTACGAGCGTATTTATGCCGCCGCCTTCGCCTATCGAGCAAAGCATGTATTTCCCGTCGGAGCCGGTCGCGGTAAATACGCCGTACGCGTTCATATACGTTCCGCCGAAAGTATCGACGCTCATCGAAGAACCGCCGACCACGCGGACGTTGCAGGTACCCGACGAAGACTTCTCGACAACGACAAGTCTATCGCCGAACACGCAGAAGTCGGGTATGCCGTTCTCCGCAACATCGCGGGAGTACACCTCTTCGAGGTCCGAGTCGTATACTTTGATCGTGTTGCCGAACGCCTTACCGAAATACCCGTCACCCAGCGGCTCTATATCGCTCGCAAGAAGTTTTCCGCTGCCGTCGTAAAGGTCGTAGCCTATAACGATCTTATCGCCGCCGAGGTAATAAATAACGCTACTGTCGGGCACGTTCACGCCCGCAAACTCGGAGAAGTCGTAATCTACACCGAGACCGTTGCCGAGCGCTACGAGCGTTTTGCTGCCGGGAGAGAGCGTATCTTCGTCTATAAGCGTGACCGAAGCTATATTGTCGCAATCCCACAATTTATCGAACGAACTGCTCGACGCGGAATTTCGCACATTTATTATGACAAAACTTACGTCCTTATTCTTATGTTTGCCGCTGCCTGCGTCTATGATATGCGTTACGATATCGTAAGCGGCGCCGTATTCATACTTATCGATGTTTTCGGAATCCGCGGGAACTTCGACCGTCGCCTGCGCCGCGATATCGCCGTTCGACAGAACGAACGTTTTGAGATCGTCGCACTCCAACGGCATTCCGCACGCTGCGTCCGTCGTGCGTATGTATTCGAACGTATCCGCGTCGTAATAGTCGTACACGTTTGAATCGCTGCTTTCCGCGATCAGGTATTTATCCGTTTCGTACTCGGCGCCGGTCGCGATATATTTCGCAAGCGGATTTTTCGTCTTCTCGAAAGCGCCTGTTTCTCTGTCGACGAAATACGTATCGTTGCCTATATCCGCGCGGGTATGCGTGCGGGAAACGGAAACGACGTCGGGCATTTCGTCGCTCCCGCCTATGCGCTGAGTGGCGGTATACGCTTCGTAAGTCACGGTGCCGTCCGTCCCTTCTGCCGAACGGATAAACACACCGCCATTATTAGTGATCTCGTCGGACGACGGCGAAACCACGAACTTGCCTGCGACAAAGTCGTACAGACCGTATTCATCCTCCTCCGTACCCGTACCTTCTTTGACCACTATGCGAGTCCTTCCCGAGCCGCTGCGCACGGTATAGCCGTCGAGCGCGGTCAGTTTTCCCGCACGCGTAAGGTAAACGGCTTTCTCGGGCTCAACAAAATACCCCTTCGCGCCGCAAGCCGTAAATACCGCCGCGGATAAGACCGCAGCCGCGCACAGCACGATCGCCGCGATGACGAACGCCGCTCTCTTAGTTTTGTTCATTACTTCATCCTCCTAATAAAATATTCGTCCGTGTTGTCCGTACGTCGGACTACCCGATCGATATTATCATTATATCATGCGCCCGTTCGGCTGTCACGCGTTATAATAATGCGGTATTGTGTTATTTCTATCACTTTTTCGATACCGAAACATCACACTGCATGAACGCGGACGGCGTTCTGCGCATAGAATGCGGTATACGGACATTTCCCAAGGAGACGAAACGGAATGAAAAAGACTATCGCCGCGGTTTTCGCGGCAACGGCGCTGGCTATAGCCGCGCTCGCGGGTGCGAGCGGCTGCGGCGACGGAAAGACGCGCATAGACCTTTGCGAAGTGACGCACTCGGTGTTCTACGCGCCGCTGTACGTTGCGCTGAACAACGGGTACTTCGAGGAGCGCGGGCTGGAAGTGACTCTCACCAACGCGGGCGGCACGGATAAAGTGACGGCGGCGCTCGTGAGCGGCAGCGCGGACATCGGACTGATGGGTCCCGAAGGCGTGATATACGCGTCCGAGATGAAGAACGCTCCCGTGGTGTTCGGGCAGCTCACGAAACGCGACGGATCCTTCCTCGTATCCAAGGTCGACGAGGCGGACACCTTCGAGTGGAGCGATCTCGAAGGCAAACATGTGCTCGCGGGGCGCGTGGGCGGAGTGCCCGCGATGACGATGCAATACATCATGAACGGTTACGGATTGTACGACGGGGTGAACTGCACGATAAACACGGAGGTAGCGTTCAACATGATGGGCAGCGTGTTCGAGGCGGACGACAGCGTTGACTATACGACGCTATTCGAGCCGACGGCTTCCGAATTCGAGGAGACGGGGCGCGGATACATCGTCGCCAGCGTGGGCGAAGAGAGCGGCGAAGTGCCTTACACGGCGTTCTGCGCGCTCGGCAGTTATCTCGAAGAAGAGCGCGATACCGCGAAAGCCTTCCTCTCCGCCGTGCGCGAAGGCTATGAGTTCATGTGCGAATCCACGCCCGCGGAAGTGGCGAAGTCCCTCGCGCCCTCCTTCGACGGAACGAGCGAAGAATCTCTCGCCACTGCTGTGGAGAGCTACCTCGCCATAGACGCATGGTGCTCCTCTCCCGTGATGACGGAAGAGTCTCTCGACCGTCTGCAGGACATCATGAAAAACGCCGGCGAGCTGGATGAAGAGGTGTCGTTTGCGGACATCGTAGACAATTCGCTCGCCGAGGAGATCGCAAAGGGATGAACGAAATGCTGACGCTGGACGGAGTCGCTCTGTCCTACCATACCGCGGAGGGCGAGACGGAGGCGCTTAAAAACGTCTCCTTCTCCGCCCGCAGGGGCGAATTCCTGTCCATCGTCGGCCCGTCGGGCTGCGGCAAGACGACCATACTCTCCGTCGTCGCGGGACTGCTGAGACCCACCGCCGGCACGGTACTGCTCGACGGCAGACCGGTGGGCGCGCCGAACGGAGAGGCGGGATACATGCTGCAGCGCGACACGCTGTTCGAGTGGCTCACGGTCTCCGCGAATACCCTGCTCGGGCTCAAAGTGCAGAAGAAGCTGACGGACGAGACGCGCGCTTACGCGATGTCGCTCATAGACAAATACGGGCTCGGGGAGTTCGCGGACTCGTACCCCACGCGGCTGTCGGGCGGGATGAGGCAAAGGGCGGCGCTCGTGCGCACGCTCGCGTTCCGCCCCAAACTGCTGCTGCTCGACGAACCGTTCGGCGCGCTGGACTTCCAGACGCGCTCGGACGTAGCCGAGGACGTGCGCGCGATCATCGCCGAAGAGGGCGTGACCACGCTGCTCGTCACCCACGACATACCCGAAGCGGTGTGCATGGGCGACCGCGTGATCGTGCTTTCTCCCCGTCCCGCCGAGGTGCGGGCGGCGGTGACCGTGGATATACCCGGCAGCCCCGCAAGACGGCGGGCGGCGGCGCGCACGAACGAACTTTGCGAGGAGATCTGGAGGCTGCTGCGCGAAAGATAAAAGGAGTACGCTCATGACGAAAGACGACAGGCAGGAAAAGCAAAAGAAAAAAGCGCGCGGGCAGCCGCTCTCCCCGCACGAAAAATACCTTCTCGGAGTAAAGCGCGGCAAAATGCTAGTGCGGCTGTGGCAGCTGCTCGTGCTCGTAGCTCTCATAGGGCTGTGGGAACTGCTGACGGCGGTCGGCGTCATGGACGCGTTCTTCATGAGCTCGCCTTCGCGCATAGTGCGGACATTCGCGGAGCTCATGACGGACGGGTTCATGTACCACATAGGCGTGACGCTCCTCGAATGCGTCATCGGCTTTACCGTATCCATGGCAGTCGGGTGCGTGATAGCCGTGCTGCTGTGGCTGTCGCCGCTCGCGCGCAGGATATCCGAACCCTACCTCGTAGTGCTCAACGCCCTGCCCAAGATCGCGCTCGGACCGCTGCTCATAATATGGGTGGGGTCGGGCTCGAAGGCGATCGTGCTCATGGCGGTGCTGATCTGCGTGATCGTAACAATCATCTCGGTCCTCGAAGGATTACGCTCCACCGCCCCTGATAAACTGCTGCTGCTCCGTTCCATGGGCGCGAGCAGGCTGCAGATGCTGCGGTACGCCGTGCTGCCTTCCGCCCTGCCCACGCTGCTCTCCGTGCTCAAGATAAACGTGGGGCTCAGCTGGGTGGGCACGATCATGGGCGAATACCTCGTTTCGGGCGCGGGGCTGGGCTACCTCATCGTATACGGCGGGCAGGTGTTCGATACCGACCTCGTCATGACCGCGACGGTGACTCTGTGCGTGCTCGCCGCGCTGATGTACGGCGCGGTCGCGCTTGCGGAAAAACTGCTTGCTGGAAGGCGCAAGAAACGCCGCGCAGCGGATAAGGTAAACGCATCCGAGCGCCCCGATAACGGGATATGACTTATTCACGATATCTCCGAAGCCGAATACGGAGATCAGACTGCCGAAGAAAGCGGCGGCGAGCATGTACTCGCTGCCCTTTCCCTTTTTCTCGCCCGCGCCGCGGACGGTGACGAGCGCGCCTATCATCGTGGTGAATATGGAGCAGAGCAGGCACACCGCGTACAGCGCGTAGCCGACGCGGGTGCGCGAAGCGAGCACGAGCAGGGGCATATCCGCCTCGGGCGCGAAAGGCAGCGCTCCGCAGATGAGCGCGAGCAGCGCGGCTATCACGGCGGCGCTTATACCGCTCGCCGCGAGCACTTCCCTTCGCGTCATGCCCCGCCGCGTCACGAGCACGCCCGCCCCGAGCAGCAGGTTCATGGACACATAAGCGAACGCCGCGGGCAGCTCTGGCAGAGAGGGCGCTGCGGTAAGATCGACTCCCGCGCTCACGCACACCGCAGCCAGCGTCGCCGCTATGCACGGCACCATCGCGATGTTCGCTTTGTCCAGCCCTCTCGCACCGCCGCGCACGACGAATATCCCGACAAGACAGAGCATGACGCCGTAAGGCAGCTCGACGCCCGTCATGTCGTACAGCGCGCCGTCCGTCCCCGCCATCATCGCCGAAAGCACTATCACCGCGTTGACGGTCATCGCGCAGTCCGCGACGGGAGCCGCTCTGCCGAACAGCGTTTTATTCACCTCGGGCAGCGTGCCTTTCGTCCTCGCGCCCACGCCGAGCAGCACCGCCGTGAGCGCGAACATCAGCGCTCCGCAGGCAAGCGGCACGACGAAAGAGGGGCTGCCTCCGAAATACGCCGCGACTTCCCTGCCGCTCGCATACCCCGCGCCTATCATCGTCCCCACGCTCACCGTCACCGCCGCAAGTACCTTTTTCATGGTAACATTATATTATCGTTCGCCGCCGTTATTGACGGCACGGCTCAAAACTCGTAAAAAAACAATACCCGCGGCAAAGAGAGCTGCGGGCAAGGCGCATTGGCGGCGGCTGAACGGTACGCTCGGTAAAAGCAGCCGCGATAAGATAGACCGCGCCGCCCCGCCGGATATGAAAGCGGCGGAGAAAGATCGGAAACGGACAGCGCGTGCGGGACGGAACGACCCTTAAGATGTTCCCGCCGCCCGCACGTTGCCGCGAAGCGGACGGCGAACGCCCGTGAAGGACTATCCTTCAATAATCCCGTCTGCCCAGTATGTAATCTGCGGAAACGTCGAATATGTCGCAGAGCCGGGCAAGCTGCAGGTAGGTGCATTCGCAAATGCCTTTTTCGTATCTGTTATAAACGGGCTGAGAAACGCCGAGACGTTTGGCTACGTCCTTCTGCGTCATCTCGCATGCAAGTCTGCATTCCCTGAATTTGTCCCCTACGTATTTTTTCATATTGCTATTATATCCGAAATTATAACGCAATTCAGTCATTATGTAAAACTTGTATAGCATATTTGGCAATATTTTCAAGCGTATATTGTCAAACTACCCCCCCCCCGCACAAAATTTTCATCGTTCCTCACTCGCCCGAACGCGAGCGCGGCGCAGGAATATACCTCTTCGGTAATTTTTCGGCGTCATTCCGCGGGCTTATCCCGCAGCGCCGTTCCCCGCTCCGCCGGGCGCAAAACCTCTGCCGAAAAATAATAAATAAAATTTTATCGATACCGTGAAATTTATTTGACAATCTCCGCGCGATATACTATACTTAGGTCGAGTCCGAAAGGAGGGCGAGATGAAAGCTAAAAACGTATCCATACAAACGCTGAGGCGGCTGCCGCTGTACCTGCATTACTTAAAATCGGTAAAGAGCGAGACGCCGACGATATCCGCGACGATGCTTGCCGAGGCGCTGGGCGCCGGCGACGTTCAGGTTCGCAAGGATCTCGGTTCGGTGAGCGGCAACGGGCGTCCCAAGAAAGGATACGTGACCGAGGAACTCATCGTCGACCTCGAGGACTATCTCGGCTGCAACGACCGCACGCCAGCGGTGCTCATCGGCGCGGGCAACCTCGGAAGAGCGCTGCTCAGCTACAACGGATTTTCCGATTACGGGCTGGAGATAGTCGCGGCGTTCGACGCTTCGGACGCGGTCGCGGGCACGAAAGCCGGCGACAAGACCGTGCTCCCCATGAGCAAGCTGAAAAAGGTATGCGAAGACAGCGGCGCAAAGCTGGGCATAATAACCGTGCCGGCGGCGGGCGCGCAGGACGCATGCGACAAGCTGGTGAGCTGCGGCGTCACCGCGATATGGAACTTCGCTCCCACCGTGCTCAAAGTACCTCCCGAGGTGCTGGTGGAAAACGAGAACCTCGCCTCTTCCCTCGCGGTGCTCTCCAAGCACCTGAGCGAGAACGGAGCCGCGAGATGAACGTCATCCTCATCGGCATGCCGGGCGCGGGCAAGAGCACGATAGGCGTGCTGCTCGCAAAGACCCTCGGCAAGAGCTTCACGGATACCGACCTTATAATACAGCAGGCGGCGGGCATGAAGCTCGCGGACATACTTGCGGCGTTCGGGACGGAGCGCTTTAAGGAGATCGAAGAAGCGGCTCTCCTCTCCGTCAAAGAGACGGACGCGGTCATCGCCACGGGAGGCAGCGCGGTGTTCTGCGAACGCGGCATGGAAAAATTAAAAACGGACGGCGTGATCGTTTATCTCGACGTTCCCCTCCGCGAGCTGGAAAAGCGGCTGACGGGGATAAAGACGAGGGGCGTGGTCATGCGCGAGGGAGAGACGCTCGCGCAGCTCGCGGAAGAACGCGCTCCCTACTACGAACGGTACGCCGATATACGGATAACGGAAACGGGCGACGCGGAAAGCACGGTGGGAGCCGTGGTAAAAGCGCTCGCCGCACTTAAAACAGGTTAAACACTTTTTTACAAGGGTTAAGATAATTTTCGGAGGTTCATTCAACATGAAACAGGCAAACTATCCTATCGTCGATAGCGTAGAGAAGTTGGAAGAAGCTCTTGCGAGAGTAAGAGCCGCTCAGCGCAAATTCGCTACCTACACGCAGGAACAGGTGGACAAGATCTTCAAAGCCGCCGCGATCGCCGCGAACAAGGCGAGGATCCCTCTTGCCAAGATGGCAGTCGAGGAGACGGGCATGGGCGTCGTCGAAGACAAGGTCATCAAGAACAACTACGCCGCCGAGTACATTTACAATGCGTACAAGCATACCAAGACCTGCGGCGTGATCGAAGAGGACAAGGCGTTCGGCATAAAGAAGGTCGCGGAGCCGCTCGGCGTGGTCGCCGCGGTCATCCCCACGACCAACCCTACGTCCACCGCCATATTCAAAACGCTCATCAGCCTCAAAACGCGTAACGGTATAATCATATCCCCTCACCCCCGCGCCAAGAAGTGCACGACGGAAGCCGCGAAGATAGTTCTCGAGGCTGCCGTGGAAGCGGGCGCTCCCGAGGGCATCATCGGCTGGATAGACATCCCTTCGCTGGAAATGACCAACCTTCTCATGAAGGAAGCGGACGTCATCCTCGCGACGGGCGGTCCGGGCATGGTCAAGTCGGCGTACTCCAGCGGTAAGCCCGCTCTCGGCGTCGGCGCGGGCAACACCCCGGCGATCATCGACGACACCGCGGACATCATACTCGCGGTCAACTCCATCATCCACTCCAAGACGTTCGATAACGGCATGATCTGCGCGTCCGAACAGTCCGTCATCGTCCACAAGAACGTGTACGACGCCGTCAAGAAGGAATTCGCTTACAGAAACTGCTACTTCCTCAAAGGCGACGAGCTGGATAAGGTAAGAAAGACCATCATCATCAACGGCGCTCTCAACGCGAAGATAGTCGGTCAGAAGGCGCACACGATAGCCAAGCTCGCGGGCGTGGACGTTCCCGAGAGCACGAAGGTGCTCATCGGCGAAGTGGAGAGCGTGGATATTTCCGAAGAATTCGCTCACGAGAAGCTCTCCCCCGTTCTCGCAATGTACAAGGCGAAGAACATCCAGGATGCTTTCGACAAGGCTGAGCACCTCATCGCGGACGGCGGTTACGGACATACCTCCTCCATTTACCTCAACGCGGTGACCGAGAAAGAGAAGCTCGCGGAATTCTCCGAGAGGATGAAGACCTGCCGCGTGCTCGTGAATACTCCTTCCTCGCAGGGCGGTATCGGCGACCTGTACAACTTCAAGCTCACCCCTTCCCTCACGCTGGGATGCGGCAGCTGGGGCGGCAACAGCGTGTCCGAGAACGTCGGCGTCAAACACCTTATGAATATCAAGACCGTTGCGGAAAGGAGAGAAAATATGCTGTGGTTCAGAGCACCTCAGAAAGTATACTTCAAGAAAGGCTGCCTGCCCGTCGCTCTCGACGAGCTCGGCACCGTCATGGGCAAGAAGAAGGCGTTCATCGTTACGGACAGCTTCCTTTACAATAACGGTTACACCAAGCCCATCGAAAAGAAGCTGGAAGAAATGGGCATCATGCACACGACGTTCTCGGACGTCGCGCCCGACCCCACGCTCGCATGCGCACGCGAAGGCGTGAAGCAGATGTACGAGTTCAAGCCCGACTGCATCATCGCTATCGGCGGCGGCTCGGCTATGGACGCGGGTAAGATCATGTGGGTGCTTTACGAGCATCCCGAGGCAGACTTCCTCGATATGGCAATGCGCTTCATCGATATCCGCAAGCGCGTATACACCTTCCCCAAGATGGGCGAGAAAGCCTTCTTCGTGGCTATCCCCACCTCCGCGGGTACCGGTTCGGAAGTCACGCCGTTCGCGGTCATCACCGACGAGAAGACGGGCGTCAAGTATCCCCTTGCCGACTATGAGCTCATGCCCAACATGGCTATCATCGACGCGGACATGATGATGAACGCGCCTAAGGGTCTTACGAGCGCTTCGGGTATCGACGCGGTGACCCACGCTCTCGAAGCGTACGCTTCCACGATGGCTACCGACTTCACCGACGGTATCGCGCTCCGCGCGCTCAAGGTGATCTTCGAGTATCTCCCCCGCGCTTACGAAAACGGCGCGAACGACCCCGTCGCCCGCGAGAAGATGGCTCACGCAGCCACGATGGCAGGTATGGCGTTCGCGAACGCGTTCCTCGGCGTATGCCACTCGATGGCACACAAGCTGGGCGCGTTCCACCACATACCTCACGGTATCGCCAACGCGCTGATGATAGACGAAGTCATCCGCTTCAACTCCGCCGAGCAGCCCGCAAAGATGGGTACCTTCCCTCAGTACGATCATCCTCACACCCTCGCCCGCTACGCCGAAGTCGCCGACTTCCTCGGTCTTAAAGGCAAGACGGACGAGGAGAAGGTGGAGAACCTCATCAAAGCCATCGACGAGCTCAAAGTCAGGATCGGCATCAAGCCCACCATCAAAGACTATGTGCCCGACGAGCAGGATTTCCTCGCACGTCTCGACGCGATGACCGAGCAGGCATTCGACGACCAGTGCACGGGCGCGAACCCTCGTTACCCGCTCATGAGCGAGATCAAGCAGATGTACCTCAACGCTTACTACGGCAAGCACGAGAAGGTCTGATAAACGACTCAAAACCATACGCCGAAAAGCGGACCGTAAAAAACGGTCCGCTTTTTAACTGCCGTGCATTTGCGATATGCACCCCGAGAAGTCATACGAACTTCCGGAGCGCATATCGAATACGTTGCGCGGAGCGATCTTATGTGCGGGCGCGAAGCGAGCCCCAAAGCCTCCCCCGCTCAGCCGAGCCGCGTAAACGGCGAACACGAAGATATCATGGCGGGCTTTCATAAGGCTTCCGCGCTCCGCGCGGAAAAAATAGTTTACGAGCGAATGAGAGTCCGAAACGCTGCCCCCTGCGGCAGGAGGGCAGTGCCCCGTATGGGACGATAGGGGTTGAGGTAAGATAAGTGTACGAACTTGACCGTTATATCATACTTATCCGCCATACAGGCTTCAACCCCTTCCGGCTCGCAGCCGCTATCGCTTCGTGCTCTCCGCCTTCCCCTGTCTCAGGGGACGGCTCTTATGATGACCGCGCTTTCAGCGCGGCACTTCGTTTTAAGTTTCTGCGCACATACGCAACGAATAACGGAATTCGTAGCGAAACCGCGAGATTTTCGGATGGAAAGGCGCGTTTCGGAAACGGGCGTAGCGTTAGCGGTCGCCGCCAAGGTCTCTTGCGGC
>DXHS01000109.1 GCA_019113275.1 Candidatus Protoclostridium stercorigallinarum | reverse complement strand
CGTGTGAAATGACGAAAAATATTTCAAACAAATTTCATTTCGAAATTTGTTTGGAAATTTTTCGGAATAGGGAGCCGCGCTTTTCGCGTGTGGACGAAGCGCACGCGAAGCGAGCGATAGCTGTGCGCAAGGATCGAGCCGCGCTTTTCGCGTGTGAAATGACGAAAAATATTTCAAACAAATTTCATTTCGAAATTTGTTTGGAAATTTTTCGGAATATGCTTGCGGTCATACGCGGCATAGCCTGTTCATGTGGTAATAAAAATTCCCGCTCGTCATGTGCGAGGCGGCGAGAGCCTGCGAGAGAGTCAGTTTTTTGCTGCGGAAATCGCCCACGATGCCGATGAACTCCTCGCTGTACACTTTACGCGGACGTCCGAAACGGACGCCCTTTTTCTTTGCCGCCGCTATGCCCTCCGCCTGGCGGGCGCGTATATTTGCGCGTTCGTTCTCGGCGACGAAGGACAGCACTTGCAGCACGATATCCGATATGAATTTGCCCATGAGCGTGTCGGCGCGTTCGCGGGTATCGAGAAGGGGCATGTCGAGCACGAGTATATCCGCGCCTATCTTTTTGGTTATGCGGCTCCACTCCTCCGTTATCATATTGTAATCGCGCCCGAGACGGTCTATCGATTTTATCACGAGCAGGTCTCCGCCGCGCAGCTTTTTTACGAGCTTTAAGTAGTTTTGCCGCTCGAAGTCTTTGCTGCTCTTTTTGTCGCAATAGACGTTTTTGCGATCGACGCCGAATTCGTCGAACGCTTCGAGCTGCCTGGTCAGGTTCTGGTCTTGCGTGGAAACGCGCGCGTAAGCGTATGTCATGCGTAACTCCTTTTTTGTTTTTAAGATAGCAGATGCGCCGCCGAAAACAAAGCAGGATATTATTGCAAAGTGAATAAAAATAGTGTATAAACGATCAAAAAACGATATACATCGTTACGTTTATCATTATAATTTCATTAAATTTTGAAAAAGTATACATTTACAAACCCGCTCGGGCATGCAATATATATCATTTTTGTGTGCGTTTATTATATCATGAGCGCAAAATGTTGTCAATACCTTTTTGTAAAATAATGTATGATTTTACAGATATATATGCGCCTGTCCGGCAGAGGACGGACGGAAAGGCGGATATATCTCAAAAAGTGTTCCGATCTCTGCTCATAATGCGGCGTAAGCCGTAATATATACGAAACATAGGGCACAACGGTGCCATGTGAGCCTGCGGCGCAGGGGGACCCTCGCACGGCGGGTAAGGGAGGAAAACGTCATGAGATCAGATCGCTCAAGACAGAGTATCGTAAGAGCGATGCTCCTTATCGCGGTACTTGTTACCGCGTTTTCGGCATGCGTCGTTTTCGGCACGTTCTTTGGCGGAGGCAGTGCCGGCAGAGCCGCGGAAGCGGGCGGAAAGCTCGAAGTCACGGGGTTCACTTATACGGGCGATATCTATTCGTATACTCAGCCGATGAGTATAAAACAATATATGACCGTTGAATTCACCGATGCATCCGGGACGACGAGAGAGCTCGCTCCCGGCGAGTTTGTTATCGAAGGGACGTTCGCTCCGTCCGTCTCGGGCGTGACCGAGGCTTTCAAAAAGGAACTCACCGTAAAATACACGGATACCGATTCGGGCGAAACGTATTCCGTCAAATACAAATTCGAGGTAAAGCCGGCGCAGCCTTTGTCTGTCACGATAGTTAAGCGCGATCCGTCGCTTTCCGTGGACGCTTATTCCGAGCTCAATCCGAACGACTTTACCGTAACGGTAATGTATTCCGGCGGCAGGGCAACGCTTGACGGCGGCGCTTATACCGCGATATACGGCAACGGCAGCGGAGTAAAGGACGAGAGCGCCGAAGGGTTCATATACGACGGCGGCAGCGGTACGGTATTCGCAAAGTATTCCGAAGCGGGCAAGGAAGTCGTCAGCGAATACCCCGAATATGTGGACGTAAAAAAGATATCCGTAACGCCCGTTGATTTTTCGGACGGGAACAGCAGCGTGTATTCGTTCGAATACGACGCGGAGAGCGATACCGTAACGGGCGCGAAGCCGCAGTCCGTTTCTCTCGATTTCTTCGATTCCAAGATCATGACTATCGCGCAGGTGACGCATACGGACGACGACGGTTCGCAGGATGTCACTTCGACGGTCACTACCAAAGACGAGAATAATACGGGAAAAGAGGGCGACGGCAACACGACGGGCACGCTTACTCTTACCGATGTAGGCAAATACAAAATAACCGTGCGGCTTACGAACCGCGCATATTTCTGGCGCGATATGAATGAGGAACAAACGGATCTCGTTCTCACCTACACCATAAACAAAGCGCCGCTCGATAAACTTTCGGCTTCGTTTACGGGGCTTGACGGCGACGAAAACAAGTGGAACGTGGGCGCGGAAGGGATAGCCGTAGACGTAACGGGCAATTACGGGGACGGTAAAGTCACATACCATTATTCGGGCAGCAGTTACGACGGCAAGTTCGTGCCGTATACTACCGACAATCCCGCAAATATCCCCGATAAAGCGGGCAATTACGAGATGTGGGTGACCGTCGCCGAAACGGATAACTTCGAAGCCGGCAGCACGGAGAGCGCGAAAGTATCTTTCTCGATAGGTCAGCGCGTGCTCGCCGCGCCTACGCTCACGGGTAAAGTGTATGACGGCAGCTTGCAGACGGCGGATATAAGCGGTCTGCCCGAAGGGTACGAGAACGGCGGCTATCTTGAAGTGACCAACGACGGCGGCACGGACGCGGGCGTATATAAGGTCACGTTTACGATAACCGATACGAAAAACGCGAGCTGGGATGAAAGGATAGCCCCGGGCGGTGATATCGTTTCGATAGAAGGTGCCACCCTCGTTATGAGCTGGCAGATAACGCCCAAGCCCGTGGATATCCCCACGGTAACGGGCAAGGTGTATACCGGCAATCTTATAACCGCGCAGTATACGCAAAATAACGCGTATAACGTTACGGGCGATGTCTCGGGTGAGGACGCGGGCGAGTATACGGCGACGTTCACGCTCGTAAGCGACAACTATAAGTGGAGCGATAACGAGGGCGGCTCCGTGCGCGACGTCAAGTGGCGCATAACGCCGAAGCCTATCGCCGTTCCCACGGTAACGGG
>DXHS01000108.1 GCA_019113275.1 Candidatus Protoclostridium stercorigallinarum | reverse complement strand
CGGTGCGCGAAAAATAAAGGGCGGCAGATAGTGCCGCTCAGGCGGGCTGCAGGCGGGCTGCACGCGTACTTATGCCGCCGCAGTCCGATAGGACGAAGGCGGCGTACGCAGGCGAGCACGCAGCCCGCATCAGCAGTATTTACTGCAAGAGTTTTGGCGGCAGAGAATGCCGCTCAGGCGGGCAGCAGGCGAGCGGCACGCGTACTTATGTCGCCGCAGTCCGATAGGACGAAGGCGGCGTACGCAAGCGAGCACGCAGCCCGCATCAGCGGCACTATCTGCCACCAAAACAAAAAACGAGTCCGCCACGGGACTAAGCCACATCAGCGGACTCGCTATGATAAGGGGGAAAATGATGAGCAAAAGTTGGGTAACTTTGCGGGAATCTCATGTGCTCGCGAGCACGTCCGCAAAGTTTTGTTTGTACGATAAATATACCATACGTCAATGATAATGTCAACTGTTTTTATGCATGTTTTTGAAAAATTTTTCAAAAAATTTTTTTGAGCGAATTTGCGTTCGCATATATGCCGTTATCTGCGGCGTGCGCGGTCGCGTTCGCTGCGGTTCCTGCCTACGGCGAGAGCGATGCTGGTGGGCATGAGCTCGGGGGTCTCCGGCTCCACCCTGCACCGCGAGAGCGCGAGCAGCAGTTTTTCGTATTCGGTTATCTGGCGTTCGAGCAGTTCGGTATAGCCGCTCGCGGCGGGCGGCACGCGGCGTTCGGTCTGCGCATGCTCTTCGCGCGGCGGAGCGGGAGGCTCCTCCCTGCCCGGCTCTTCCTTATGCACGACGGTGCGCGGAACGGAACGGACGTGCAGGCTCGCGTCGAGCGCCATCCGCCTGACTTTATCCGAAAGGAATCTGTATGCTTCGTTGATCTCGTCGAAACGGGAAGGGTCTCCGCCGAGATCGGGATGGCATTTGCGTGCGAGCGCGCGGTAAGCGGCTTTGATATCCTCGTCCGCGCTGCCCGGCGAAACGCCGAGTATCTCGTAATAATTCTTCAATTTCGGGTACGGGCTCCTTATACTATGGAAGTGAATTCGCCGAGAGTGTTGCGGAACTCGAGCATAGCGGTCTCGTAAGGGCGCTCGGTCATAAGATCCACGCCCGCGTCGCGCAGTATCTCGTACGGAGACTTGCAGCCGCCCGCGCGCAGGAATTTATCGAAGTACCTGTCGCGCTCTATCTCTCCGCCCGAGAGGACGGAATTGGCGAGCGTGACCGCCGCCGTGAGCCCCGTGGCGTATTTGTAAACATAGAAGGCGTTGTAGAAATGCGGGATACGCGCCCATTCGTAACGTATCTGCCTGTCGTGCACGACGCCCTTGCCGTAGTATTTTTTGTTGAGCTTCAGATAGAGCTTACTGAGCGACTCCACCGTGGGCGGTTCGCCCTTGGCGTCCGCTTTGTGCGCGGCAAGCTCGAACTCGGCGAACATCGTCTGTCGGAAGAGCGTGGTGCGGAACATATCGAGGTAATACGAGAGCAGATAGCGCCTGACTTCCTTGTCCTTCGTCTCGCGCAACAGGTATTTGAGCAGCAGCACTTCGTTGGTCGTGCTCGCGACCTCGGCGACGAATATGCTGTACCCCGCCTTGTTGTAAGGCAGAGCCTCGTCCGAATAGCGCGAGTGCATGGCGTGACCGAGCTCGTGAGCGATGGTGAACACGTCGTGAGGCGTGCCCGAATAATTGAGCAGCACGTAAGGTCCGCTGCCGTAAGCTCCCCAGCTGTAAGCTCCGCCGCGCTTGCCTTCGCTCTCCATGACGTCTATGCGGCGTTCGTCCTTCATCTCCGCCAGGCGGGAGACGTATTCCTCGCCGAGCGGCGCGAGCGCTTTGAGCACCACGGAGAATGCCTTTTCGTAATCCATGCCGAAGTTGACTCCCTCGGTGAGCGGCACATACATGTCGTACATGTGCAGGTCGCCGAGCACGAGGCGGCGGTAATCGACGTATTCGTGCAGCGAAGGCAGCGCGCCGTTCACCGCGTCGGTCAGACGGTCGTACACGCCCTCGGGTACGTCGTCGGCATTCATGCTCATCTGCATCGCGCTGTCGAAACCGCGCAGCGACGCCATGATATTGTTCCTGCGAACGTTCGCGGTATAGCAGGCGGCGATGGTATTGATACGCTCCTCGTACAGCGAATAATATGTCGTGAACGCCTTTTTCCTCACGGCGCGATCGGGATTTTGCAACATCATCGAATACGTGCCGTGCGTAAGAGGCACTCTCTCGTCGCCGACGCGGACATACGGATGAGGAAGATCGACGCTGTCTATCTTCTCGAAGATATCGCGGAAAGCGCCCGTGACCTCGCCGAGGCGGGCGAGCAGCAGCTCTTCCTTTTCGCCGAGGACATGGGGTTTGTTCTTCTTTATGCGCTCGAGAGTGTATTCGTAGTCGGCGAAGCGCGGATCGGCTATCATATCGTCCAGCTCCGCGCCCGTGAGAGCGGTGAGTTCGGGATCGACGAAGGAGAGAGCCGCGCCGAGCTCAGCGGACAGCGTAGTGGCACGGGCGGCGAGCGCGACGTAGTCGGCGTTCGCGCCGTCGGTGTGCATGCTCATGTTCGCGTAAACGTACAGCTTTTCGACCTCGCCGGACAGTTCGTCGGCAAGCCTGAGCAGCGCGAGCGTCATATCCGGATTGGACAGTTTGCCCTTGAACCTCTTTATCTCGCCCAGGCGGTTGGAGGTGCGTGAAAAGCACTTTTCCCACTCCAGCCTGCTCGGGAAGATGTGACCGAGATCCCACTTGTACTCTTCGGCTATTTCGTTTCTCTTCATTTGATTCCCTCCTTTTACCGTCACGTCAGTTTTTCAGCGAATGCAGCGGCGCGGGGATTATGCCTCCGCGGCGGATGAATTCGGAACTGTCCACGTCGGACACCGGCATGATGGGCGCGCTGCCGAGCAGACCGCCGAAGTTCACTTCGTCGCCCACTTTGCCGCCGGGCACGGGTATGAGGCGCACTGCGGTCGTTTTGTTGTTTACGACGCCTATCGCGCACTCGTCCGCTATTATCGCGGAGATCGTCTCGGCGGACGTATCGCCGGGCACGGCTATCATATCCAGACCGACGGAGCATACCGCCGTCATCGCTTCGAGTTTGGAGAGCGTGAGCTTGCCGCTGCGCGCCGCGCGTATCATGCCCGCGTCCTCGCTGACGGGGATGAACGCGCCGGACAGACCGCCCACCATGCCGCTCGCCATCACGCCGCCTTTTTTGACCGCGTCGTTGAGCAGCGCGAGAGCCGCCGTCGTACCGTGACCGCCCACGCTGGACAGTCCCATGACCTCGAGTATCTCCGCCACGCTGTCGCCTATCGCGGGCGTGGGCGCGAGCGAGAGATCCACTATGCCGAACTTAGCGCCCAGCAGCTCCGCGGCTTTGCTGCCCACGAGCTGACCGGCGCGGGTTATCTTGAACGCCGTGCGCTTTATCACGTCGGCTATCTCTGTGAGGTCCTTGCCCTTGCATTTTTTAAGAGCCGCCGCCACGACGCCCGGTCCGGATACGCCGACGTTGATCGTGGCTTCTCCCTCTCCGAGCCCCGTGAACGCTCCCGCCATAAAAGGATTATCCTCCACCGCGTTGGCGAACACGACGAACTTGGCGCAGCCTATCGCGCCCCTGTCCTTCGTGCGCTCGGCAAGTTCTTTGACTATGCCGCCCGTCATCGCCACGGCGTCCATATTTATGCCGCTGCGCGTGGAAGCGACGTTGACGGAAGAGCACACCATGTCCGTTTCGCTTATCGCCTCGGGGATGGTGGCGATGAAGTCGCGTTCGGCGTTCGTCATCGCTTTATGAACGAGCGCGCCGTAGCCGCCGATGAAGTTCACGCCTATCTCTTTCGCAGCCCTGTCCAGCACCTTGGCGAGCCCGACATAGTTGCCGCTGGGCGAGCCTACGATGGATATCGGGGTAACGGATATGCGCTTGTTGACGATGGGTATGCCCAGCTCGCCCGAGAGCTTCTCGCCCACTTCGACGAGCTTTCCCGCGCGGCGCATTATCTTTTCGTACACCTTTTTCTCCGCCGTCTTGCCGTCATCCGACGCGCAGTCGAGAAGAGAGAGCGAAAGCGTTATCGTGCGGACGTCCAGGTTCTGGTCGTCCACCATTTTGATGGTTTCGAGTATGTCGCCTGTATCGAGCATTTATTCTCCGCCTGTCAGATCTTGTGCATGGAATCGAAGAGATCCTGGTGCTGGATACGTATATCCACGCCTATCTCCATGCCGCGCGCCGCGAGCTCCTTCTGGAGCGTCGCGAAATCCACCGTCGCCGCCGAAAGGTCGACGAGCATTATCATCGTAAAGTACTCCTGCATGAGGGTCTGTGAAATGTCGCAGATGTTTACGCCGAACTCTTTCATGATGATCGCGACGTCCGCGATTATGCCCACTTTATCCTTGCCGAGCACCGTCACTATTGCTTTCATTTATACTTCTCCTTCAAGCCACGCGCACGGGCAGGATGAGGTAAAGGAATTCCTCTTCCCCGCCGCACGGCACGACGACGCAGGGGTCCGCCGGGCTGTTGAGTTTTATCGTCACGCTGTCCGCTCCGCAAACGCGCAGCAGTTCGGTGAAATATTTCGCGTTGAACGCTATCGTAAGATCGGGTCCGCTCGTCACGACCGGGAGCCTCTCGTCGAGATTGCCCCGTCCGGAAGCGGAAGTTATGCGCAACATGCGCTCGGTGATATCGAAACGCACGGGATTGCTCCTGTCGTCGCGCGTGAGCAGCAAAGCGCGCTCGAGGCTGTCGTACAGCTGCTGCGCCGCCACCGTCACCTGCGTATCGAAAGACGTCCTTATTATATTGCGGTAAGCGACGAACTCTCCCTCGTAAAGCACGCTCGTTATCGTGGTGTGACCTATGTCCGCGCGCACCTTGCCTTTGCCTATATACAGCCGTACTTCCTCGTCCGACTCGTCGAGCAGACGCGCGATCTCGTTCACGCAGCGTGCGGGAACGACCGCTTTCATCTCGCCCGTAGCCGAAATCAGCGGTTTCACGCACTTGGCAAGGCGGTAACCGTCGAGCGCCACCGCGGTGACCGTGCTCTCGCCGATCTCGAAAAGCACGCCTTTGAGTATGGGGCGCACGTCGTCCGTCCTCACCGAGAACGCCACTTTATTGATAAGATCGCGCAGAGCGTTCTTGGTCATCGAGATACTTCCCGACGTGCTGACTTCGGTAAGCTCGGGATAATCGTCCGGCTCGGCGCAGGCGAACTCGCTCTCCGAATCGCCGTAACGCAGCACGAGTTTGCTCCCCGCAGTTTCCATGGCGATACGCTCGCCCGTAAGACGGCGGGTAAAGTCGGAAAACAGCTTGCCGGGCACAAGAGCCACGCCCCCGTCCGACACGTCCGCCACGATGCCCGTAGTCACCGTCAGCTCGTTATCCGTCGCGGTGAGCACCATCGTGCCCTCCGTCGCCTCTATACGGATATTATCCAATATCGGGTTGTTCGAGCGGGTGCTTATCGCCCTTATCGCTCTTCCTACCGCTTCCGCCAAATCTCCGCCGTCGCAAAACGCTTTCATTCTCCGTTCCTTTCGCTCCTTTAGTTTACCCATATTATACCGCACGCGCAGGCAAAAGTCAATTTTTCGAATGAGGTTTTGCGATCCGCGGATAAATGAGGATATCCTCGCGCCTCGGGTGCAAACGAAATGCCGCCGCGGGAAAAAACCCGCGGCGGCTCGCTTGCCGTACCCGAAAGGCAACGAGGGGCATTGCCTTTCGCGTTCGGATCAGACGGCAGAAATTATCATTGTTTCAGACTTTCCGTCTTATACTTTTCCCTTTTCACCTGCTTCACTACGCTCCATATCATGAAGAAGCCCCATATCGCAAGCGCGCCGACAAGGCAAGGCCAGACGACGAAGAGCATCACTTCCCACCAAGCGTAGTAGGTCACGTAGTACGCGCCTTCGCCGTGGCCGTTCATCGCGTTGGAACGGGTTATGGTGTAAAGTATGTTCTTGACGTTGGTACGAAGCACCGTGTAATCGGCAGCCGTGGAAGGAGTCCAGGGATGAGGCGTGGTAGCGAGGTTAAGGTCGCCGCCCGCATAAGCCATCTGCTTGGTATCCATGAACGGCTCGGTGTTGAAGTCGGTTATGACCAGACCTTTGAAGCCCCACTCGTTGCGGAGGATCTCGGTGAGCAGACGGTAATCGCCGCCCGTCCAGAGCGAACCTATGCGGTTGAAGGAACTCATGACGCCCATCGCGCCGCCCTCTTTGACCGCGATCTCGAAAGGTCTGAGGTATATCTCGCGGAGGGACTGCTCGGTCAGCCACGTGCATACGCCCGAACGGTTGGTCTCCTGCTCGTTGACCGCGAAGTGCTTGAGCTGGCAATAAACGCCGCGGCTCCTCGCGCCCTTGACGACTTCTGCCGCAAGTTTACCGGACATCAGCGGGTCTTCGCTGTAATACTCGAAGTTACGTCCGCCGAAGGGAGAGCGATGGATGTTTATCGCGGGCGCGTACCAGCCGGAATACGGTCTTCCGCCGCCGCGCACGTTACCGATGATACCCTCGTTACCCACGGAAAGACCCATCTCGTAAGCGAGCTCGACGTTCCACGTCGCCGCGATCACGCATTCGCTCGCATACGAGCAAACTCCGTAGACGGGGTTCTCGCTTTCTATCTGCGCCATGAAGTACACGAAGCCCACGGGACCGTCGGAAGCGAGCGTAGCCATAAGTCCGAGTCCCTCGAGAGCCTGGGTCTGGAAAGCGCCGTTCATCGTAAACGACATCATCTCTTCCGCGGTAAGGAGGGAAAGGTATTCCTCCCAGCGGTCGTCGTTATAGTCCACTACGATGGTACCTGCTTCGTCCCTGAGGTAATCGTCTATCTCGGGCGCAAATTCGTCGCCGAGTTCCTCGGCTTCCGCTTCCGCCTCTTCCGTGAACTGGACGAGATCGTAGATCTGTACCGTTCCGGGCGCGGCGCTGACGTCGGCTACCGCAGGCATCTGCACCGTCGTATCGTTGATCATCGGGTTGTTGGTATCCGTGCTCTTGATCTTGTTCATGAACTCGGTAGGTATCGAACGCTCGGCATTCGAACCCGCGAGCACTTCGTTCACGGGGTACGTTCCTTCCCAATCGTTGCGGGAAAGCTCGCTCTCCATGCCGTAATTCTCTTCGAAGCTCACGTCGTCGTAGCGGTTGACCACGTCGTAGCCGGTAACGGGATCCTTCGCGTACTTCACACCTTTGGAAAGAGTGAACTTGCGGGAAGCCTCCATATCGTGCGAGTTGTGCATGACTTTTACTTCATACTCGCCTGCATCCAGCTCGTAGCCGCTGAACTCGTTGCCGTTGGCGTTGCGGTAATCGTAGGACGCGAAATCGTAGCCTTTGAACGTTACGGTCACTTCCTGTGAATTGGGCTTATCGGCGCTCGCTTCGGACTCGGGATAGAGCATATCCGTCTTGGCGAAACCGACGAGAGTGACGTATGCCTTTTCTATGCCGTCCGGAGTGTACGGCGCGGTCATATACACCTGCACCACGTCCTTGCCCGCAACATCGCCCGTGTTGGTGACGTTGACGGTGACCGTGAATTCCATGTCCTCGTCCGCCGTCCAGGAGAGAGTCTCCCCCGCGTCGAAGGACATTTCCGTCACTTCCCAATCGAACGTCGTGTAAGACAGACCGTAACCGAAGGGGAACACCACGTTGTCGTCGTACCACGCTTCGCCGTCGGTGAATCCGCGCGTCTCGTAATAGCGGTAACCTACGTATATGCCTTCCTCGTAATCGACATAGTGTTCCGCCACGCTCGGCTGTTTACCGTCGGTAACGGTATACACGTTGCCGCGGCTGACGAGATAGTCGGAGAAGTTCTCGTACGTCGGATCCTTGGTGAAGTCGCGGCGATAGGTATCCACCGTCTTGCCCGAAGGATTGACCGTGCCGTTGAGCACTCTGCCGAGAGCGTTGATACCCGAGTAACCGGGACCGCCTATCCATACGCAGGCGTCTATCTTGTCCGCTATGCCCGACATGCCGTCGACGAGAGTGTCGTCATGGTCGTCCGCCGCGTCAAGGAAGCCGAGCTCCATGGATGTGGAGGAGTTTATGATGACGATTACCTTATCGAAATTATTGCACGCCTCGACGAGCATATCCTGCTCGTTCTTATCCAGCTCGAGATAATGGTCCTTGCCGTCCAGCGCGCCGTCTATGGCGCTGCCGTCGGCATTCTGCATGGTGCGCGGAAGGTCGAAGGATTCGCCGCCTATACGCGTGAACACGACGAGAGCCGCGTCGTTATAATCCTTATAGCTGTCCTTTACCGCCGACGTGTAACTGCTGACGGGAGTCTCGCCCGTAGCGAAACCGGGTATGGTATCGCGGGAGTTATCCATCGAAGGGGACTCCGCCCTGCCGTCGCCGGACGCGCTGCCGTTATAGAAATCGTGCATCACGGGGTTGTAATCGAATCCCGCCGCTTCCAGGCTCTGGTAAAGAGTGGGGGTATCTTCGGTGACCGTGAACGCGCCCGAACCCGAGCCGCCGTAAGCGAGGTTCACCGAGTTCTTGCCGAATACGGACACTTTCGCGCCCTCGGCAAGAGGAAGAGCCTTCGATTCGTTTTTGAGCAGCGTTATGCCCTCTTCGTTTATACGCTCGTTCACGAGGTTGGACTTTTCGAACGCGTCGTCTTTATCCTCGTAATCGGACACATAGAATTGTCCGCCGCCGAACGATTCGATCTTTCGGTCGCCGAGCGCCATTCTGAACACTTCGAACAATACGGTCTCAGACAGTACGGTCACCACGATGAAGAGCGCAAGCAGCACCACCGTCACGATGAACCACACCAGAGAACGCGCATGTGTGAAAATCGCTTTGATATAATCCATAAAATATCTCCTGTTTTTGTTCCGCCCGGTCGCGCCGCCGTCCGCCTCGGGCGGCGGCGCATATCCGGACTTACATGTACGTCTTACTGACCGACCTCATTGCTTGTGATCGGATCCCAGCTGAGATCTGCCGAGGTCGTGATCTTGATGCAGTCGACGACCGGCGCGGTACCCGCCATCGTTCCGCCCAAACCGTGATCGTTCGCCGTCGTGAGCGTTATGACGTTGGTACCCTCTTTGAGATTGGCTGTAGTGGTAAGCGTGAAATCCTTGAACGGCTGCCAACCGCCTTCTACCTCTATCGTAGGATACTCGATCGGCTCTTCGTTGAGAGATATTATATACTGAGAATAGATCTCTCCGTTTCCGGCGTATCCGTCGTTAAGGTTGGGGTCTAAGGCGTATCCTCTCGTCTCCGCCGTGACTCTGAGCACTATGGTAGCGTCCTGCACAGCCCTGTCGGACTCTATCACGAAGCTGATCGCCAGTCCGGGAGAATAGAGATAAGTCACATAATAGCCGTTGCTCGGGTTGATATCCGGGTGGTCCATAGGTGTGGAGTCGACCATGTTCGGACCGACGGATCCGCCGGACGCGCCCATGCCCTGAAGTCCGTTGCCGTCGGGACCGCTGAGGTCGACATGCTCGGCTTCGAAGATATACTGACCCGTCCACTTTGCGTACAGAGTCATATCGCCGCTGACCGCCTGTGAGAAGTCGTAAGCCGTCGTGCAAGCCGCGTCGGTATACCAGCCGCCGAAGGTAAAGCCGGACGCCTGATGACCTTTCTCCGCAACGTTCGCCCTTTCGGGAGCGGCGGGAGCCGTTACCTTACCGCCCTCGGGCACTTCCGCGGTCTGATACACCGTAGACTCGCCCGCCGCGTAATTGAGGTCGAAAGTGACGTCGAACATCTCGGTCGAAGAGGATACCCAATAAGCATACAGCGTTATATCGCCGGTGAGCTGCGTATTGGGGTCGTAAGGCTCGGTGCATTCCGCATTCGTATACCAGCCCGCGAAGTAGAATCCCGGTCTGTTATCCGGACGCACGCTCGTATCCGCACGGCCGTTGACGGATTCCGCCGTCTTGTTGGGCACTTCGCCGCCGCAGTTGGAATCGTACGTTACCGTAAAGTTCTGTATCCAGCCCGCGTACAGCGTAAGATCCCCGGTTATCGGAGTGAGAGCGAAGTCGAAACGCTGCGTGCAATCCTCGTCGGTATACCAGCCGAGGAAGCTGTAATGTTCGCGTACGGGCTCCGCGGGAGCTTCCGCATGAGAACCTACCGTCACGAGCTGATCGGGCATCTCTCCTCCGTCGTAGCCGAGCACGAAGGATACCGTGTATCTCGCGTCGCCTACTTCGATTATAAAGTTCGTGGTATGCCCGCCGTACTTGACCGCCACGCGCTTTTTGCCGTTGACGCCCATACCGGGAGCCGTTATGGTAACGCCCTCGTCCGTAAGAGGGATCTCTTCCGACGGTTTGCCGTCGTTATATGTAACGGTGATCTTGCCGCCGGTAACATCCAATTGTTCGTTACGCGCATAGTAAGTCTTGTCGGGCAGCGTGGTGACTTCTATCTTTTCGATATCCTCCCGAGGGACTTCCATCTCTATGCCGCAGTTATCGCACTCGCCGTTGCGGTCGCGGTCTATATGGCTTATGCACGTTATGCTCATAACGCACCCCGTCATCGAGATCGCCATGACCAGCACTATCGCCAGAGGCAAGAGCAACTTTGTCAGCTTCTTCATATTTTGTTATTTCCTCCATTTATTTACGGAGACCGCGCCCGCCGCGTCGAAGCGGACGGGACGTTGCCGGTCTCGGAGACGACGAACGCCCATAAAAACGGAGCGCCGCCGCACTTTGCCGCCGTGCGCTTGCCGCGCCGGCGTTCCGGCGGATCTGCCGCCGAAGCGAAACTCCGCGTATGGGGGAAGACGAGCTTCCCCCATACTCTCGGAGTTCCCGTCGGTCATTTTATCGTTCCCGACCGACGCGGAACGTTATTCGTTGTTACTTATCCTTTCTTGCCGCTTTCGCGATCGCGAGACCGACGAACGCAAGGCCGAGAACGGCTATCATCACAACGGCGGTACCCGTGCCCACGAAGGAGCCGCAGCCGCCTTCGGCGTCTTTGCCGGGAGCGCCGTCCTCACCGGGATCGCCCTTAGGACCGGTCTCGCCCTTAGGTCCGGTGATATCCTCAAGATCCACGACGTCTACCCATTCGCCGCCGTTGATGCTCGCCTGGATCTTACCCGTCTCTTCGTTCACGCGGAACTCGATGGAGTCGGGGATCGCTTCGAACTTGGCGGTAAGCTCGACGTTCGAATCGATGGGCTTCGAGAAGTCGAACGCGGTGTCGCCGACATACCAGCCGACGAACTGCTGACCGTCGGGCGCGGTGGGAGCTTCGGGAGCGGTCATGACCGTGCCCTTCTCTACCTTGTACTCTACGCCGTTCGCGGTGACCGTAACGAATTCGCCTACCGTAAGAGTCACGGTGCCGCCGTCATAGGTCGTCTTCGTGTCTCGCCAGCTGCCCCACTGTCCCCAGCCGCTCCATGCACGGTTGGTGACTTCTACTTTCAGGGAGACGTCATATACGCCTGCCGCAGCGGGTGTGCCGGTGATCTTACCGGAAGCCGCGTCGAAGCTGAGTCCTTCGGGCAGTCCGGTAACGGTCATATTCACGGAAACAACGCCTGCTTCTTCCTTGCCGAGATCGGGATCTGCCACCCAGAAGTCCTGCGATACGGTCGCTTCGTATGCCGTACCCGGGGTGAGAGTGGTAGCGCCGGTGTACGCCACGGGAGCAGCGACCGTTACGTTGAAGGTCACTTTCTTATTTGCCCAACCGTCGTAATTGGCTTTGATCGTAACGGTGCCTTTGTCGCCTGCGGTCGCGTTATTGGCGGTGAACGTCATGTTGCTTGCGTTGAACGACACGCCGTTCGGCAGTTTGGACGATTCCAGCTCATACGTCACGTCGTCCTCCGCGGTAAAGCCCGTAACGATGGGCGCGCTGTAATTGCGTATGCCCGCAGGGAGCGTTATCGTCTGCGCGGTGAAGTTCTTCTGGAAATCCGCGCCGTTGTCGATGGCGTTGGAACGTACATGCGTGTACAGTACTTCCATCGCTCTCGTTCTTACATAGTAGTACATCCTTTCGGTGTAGCCTGCCGAGAAGCCTTCAGTTACTTCGTTATCCTCGGTGATAGTGCCCACCTTCACGCCGCCCTTGCCGTCGCGAAGAGCGGGATCCCACGTACCGGAACCGCGCGCGTTGGCGGCTCTGTCGCCGAGAGGGATGTTGGTGCCGGCGTAGTGCATGACTTCGAGGTTGTTGTTGGCATCGCCTACGGTACCTACCTGGTAGTCGGTGACCACGCTGCCGTTGAAGCCCCATTCGTTGCGGAGCACCTGCGTCATGCCGGGATAGTTTTCGATGTTGTTCACGACGCCGATGCAGTTGAAGCCGGTCATTATGCCGCTGGCGCCGCCGGCGACCACGGCGTACTCGAAGGGCTTCATGTAGATCTCGCGCATCGTCTGCTCATCCGCCCAGGTGCAGACGTTGTTTCTGTTCTGCTCCTGATCGTTGAGGAAGTAGTGCTTGCAGTACGGATATACGCCTCTCGAGGAAGTGCCGGAGAGCACCGCCGCGGTTATGCGGCCCGCATGCACGCCGTCCTGGCTGTAATACTCGAAGTTACGACCGGAGAACGGAGAGCGGTGAGTGTTCATCGAAGGAGCATACCAGCCGTTGTAGCCGTTCCACATACCCTCTTCGCCGATGAGGACGCCCTGCTCGTGAGCGAGTTCTTTGTTCCAGGTAGCCGCGACCATCTGCGCCGAGCACCAGTAACGGGTGCCGGAGGAGCCGCGGGCGGAGATGTAACCGTCTTTCGTCTGGCCGCCTATCGTGCAGGGGCCGTCCGCGTCCACCGCCTCTTCCTTACCTATACGGTCGATGCCGTACGTCTTGAAGAAGCCGATGGAAATGAGCGCTTTGAGCTCCTCGTAAGTGAGCTGGTTCATGAAGTCTTCCCACGCCTTGGCAGCGGTCTTGCCGTTCAATGCGGCGTTATCGCTTTCCACGGTGGTCGTCGTGTCGTACGGGCTGTAACCCATGAGTTCGGGAAGACGGATCTTTACCTCGCCGTTTTCGTCCTTTGCCTGGGTCCAGGTAGCGGGAACGGACGTGTCCACTTCCGTCGCCCAAAGCTCGTGAGAGTCGTCGTCCGTGCCGAACACGTAGCCCCAGTTGAGCTTGGCGTCTATCTCTTTTTTGGTGATCTTGAAATCGTCGCCGTCGGTGATATCGTCAAGCATCGGGTTGGTCGCGTCCGCATTCTTCGTAAGATCGCGCTCATCCGCCGTAGGAGACTGCGGGTAGGTGCCGATCATATCTTCGCGGGACATGATGGTCATCGTCGGGCTGATCGAAGAATAGTTGTAGATCGCTTCCTCGTCGTCGGGATCGGTGAACACGTTGTCCATTGCCTTGCCCGTGTGCGGAGACGTTTTGAAGTTGACCGCAGTGAGAGTCACGGTATCGGAAACGGCTCTGTCGTGCGAGTTCTCGGCGGCGTAGAAGATGTAGTCGCCCGCGTCGAGCTCGTAGCCCGTATGGCTGTTGCCGTTCGCGTCCTTCCAGTCCCACGACGCTATGTCGTAAGCGTCGAACGTGGTCGTGAGGGTCTGCTCTTCATCCGGCTGAAGAAGCTTGGTCTTTTCGAAGTTCACGAGGCTGACCTTGGATTTTTCTATGCCGCCTTCGGTGTAAGGCGCTTCCACATAGAATTCCACAACGTCCTTGCCCGCAACGTCGCCGGTGTTCTTAACGGTGACGGAAGCGGTGAACCTCGTGGTCGCGGAAGTCGTCTCTTCGCTCGGCTTTACGGTGAAGTTCGTCCACTCGAAATCGGTGTAAGACAAGCCGTATCCGAAGGGATAAACGACGTTCCTGTTATACCAGTCGTCGGCGTCGGTGTAAGGCTTGTACGCCGTATCGCTGCCGTTGATGTCTTCCGACTCAAGCGCGGCTTTGGTCTTCTCGTCATTGAGATCTACCGTGCCGTCCTCTATCTCGTCGTGCATCGTCTCGTAATACTTGTAGCCGAGATAGATACCTTCCTCGTACTCGATAGTGGCGCGGCCCGCGCTCGTGGTACCGCGAGTCAGCATCGTGTTCTGGGTGTTGTTGTAATTGTCGTCGTACTGCGCGCCGTTACCGAAGTTGCGCATTACGGGATCGACGAGGAAATCGCGGGTGTAGATATCCACGGTACGACCGGAAGGATTGACCTCGCCTTTAAGGACTTTGAGGACTCCCCTGAAGCCGTAGTCGCCCGTCTGCCCGATATGGACGATGGCGTCGATACCGGGATCGTCTTCGAGTTCGCCGAGCTCTATGATATTACCCGAGTTAAGGAGGATGACTACCTTATCGAAGTTTGCCTTGACGTGTTCGATAAGCTGTTCCTCTCTGTAAGTAAGCTCGAGGTAATGATCCTGAGGAGCGTCTTCGAGAGCGCCGTTCTCGCCCGTGGGACGAACGCGGTTATCGACGTTCTCCACCGCAAGGTCCGCGCCCTCGCCGCCGAGACGGCCGATGACTACGAACGCCGCGTCGTTGTAACGGCTGTACGTTGCCTGTATGGCGGGCGTGTAGTAATCGAGACTGAGCTCCTTATCCTCGTAAGTGGGGACGGTCCATTTCGCGCTCTCGCTGAGCGAACCGCCCGAATACTTCTGATACAGCGCCTTGAGCTTGGGATTGATGCTCAGACCTTCCGCTTCGAAAGACGAATAAATATCCGCGCCTTCCTCCAGCTGGCCGGAACCCGAGCCCGTACCGCCGTAACCGAACGCGTCCGAGTTGATACCGAATACGCTTATGTTCTTCATATCCGTATACGGCAGTTTGTCCTCGTCGCCGTTCTCACCGCCGCCGTTCTTGAGAAGGATGGTGCCTTCTCCGGCGATCTCGATGTTCTTGGCTTTGGTCGCCTCTTTCAGTTCTTCATTGCTGGAGAACGAAGAGTAATAATGGCCCATGCCGTCGTTGCCATAGCCCATCGTGTCTTCTTCCGCGATCTTATCCATCGCGAAGACAGCTACCGACGAACAGACCAGCACAATGCAGATCGCTATCATGAGCAGCTTTGCACCGAGCAGTTTGCCGATACGCTTAAAACCGGTTGCCTTCATCTTTTTACCTCCGTTTTATTTTTGTCCGACCCGGGCAGGCTTACCCGGAGCAGCTTGATCGTCGGAAAGGAAAACAAGATAAAGCAAACGCCGCACGGATCCGTTCGGAACATGCGGCAAAGCGTCGGTATAAAATCACCATCTGCCCCTCTGCATTTCAGTGCGATCCTTTCCTACGCAAAGATTATAACAGCCCGAAAAGCGCATTTCAATACCCTTGGCACGGTGAGCACCGAAAACGGCTCACTTGGTAACCGCCCGCGCCCGGATGCAGCCGCGGGCGCGCTTCATCGCTTGCGGCGGGCAGAGGAGCTCAAGCCCGCCGCAGACAAAAAAACTCCCGATCCGCCCGCATGGGGCAAGACCGGGAGCAGAGTGGTGTGTAAGGGGCTACTCTATGCGTCTGTCGGCCGTCGGTACGGTAACGACGAGCGTGAACTCATGATCCTCTATGTCGACATATATCATACCTCCGTATTCTTCGGCTATGTTCTTCATGCTTTTCATTCCGTAGCCGTGGTTTTCGGCGTCGGCCTTCGTCGTCACCGGCATACCGTTTTCAAGCTTCGGCATGCTGTCGGTATAGTTGCCTATCCGTATGACGGACATGTTTTTTCGCCTGAATATATCCAGACGGATGACCTTCTTATCCGGGTCGGGCACCGGACGCAGCGATTCCACGGCGTTGTCTATCGCGTTGCCTAGCAGCGAGTATATGTGGTAGGGCTTTATCGCGTCCATGCAGCTGCCGTCCGCCGAGCAGATAAATTGTATCCCCTCTTCGACGCATACGGACGCTTTCTCCGCCAGCGTGATATCCACCGCTTTATTTCCCGTATAGTACAGCGTTTTGAACGACTTTATCTCGCTGTCCAGCTTTGCCGATTCTTCGGCGTCCATGGCAAGCGCTCTCTGCTGCTTGATATCGTGATAGCGTATGTTTATGCGCTCCATGTTTTCTTTCGCCTGCTCGTATTGCAGCCTGTCTTTCTTCAGGAGCTGCTCGAGTATGCGTTTTTCCTCCGCGAGCCTCTCGCCGCGGCAGTTCATGAAATTCATGAGCAGGATGATGAACGCAAACAGCGCGCAGAATGCATTCAGGCTGATATATCCCTCTTCCAACAGCGTCGACCCCTTCATGAGCGCGTTTTCCGTATAATAGCTCAGGAACACCGCCGCGAGAAGGAACACGGACGTGTATATAAGGGTCTTTAAGCTGTCGAATTTCAGCTCGCGGGCGCGCAGGACACGACGCGTACCCGCAAAGTATATCGGGATACACACAAGTATATTGGCGACGATCAGCATCGTTATCCCCAGCTGCGGTGCGTTGTACCTCATCGCATAGTTATGCATCATAACGAGCGTCATCGCAAGATATGCCGTTTTGCTCGTCATATGTTGCACGCAGTACGCGCATGTGGCGGAAAACAATATGTGCTTCGCTCCGCACCCGAAACACGCCCACACGACAGCCACGATCGCCGCGAAATACGTAAGAAAATTGAGCGGCGGCGGTATGGGCGCAAATATCGACAGGCACATCGCCGCGGCGACGGAGCACGCCGCGCGGAGCGCAAACAGTTTCCTGCGCTTTTTCCACGGAACGAAAAGGCATAACGACCCGAGCATGCCTATCATCATCTGGTTCCGCATGATAAAGTCGATGACTATCATTTGTTATCCGCCTCGCCCGTGGCGATAGACCGCATGAACGCCTCCGTGAACCGCTTTTTGTAATTGCGGCTCACGAACAGCACGGTCTCGGGCAGATATACTTCGTTCCCCTTTATCGCGGATACGTACCCGAGATTCACCAGATAGCCTATACTGCACCGCACGAAGCCGAACGGCGCAAGCTCGTTTTCCGCCTCCTGCATGGAACCGCGCGTCTGTATCACTTCCGCGGGGGCGCCGTTGCCGTATATGTGGTAAAACAATTTGTGGCGGCGCACTTCCACAAAACCGATGTCGTTTACGCCAACGCACCTGTGGCTGCCCACGGTTTTGATATGTATATTACCCCCCCCCCGAACTTTTTCTTTGCGCGACAGCTTTTTTATCGCTTTATCCATGAAAAAGTCGAACGAATGACGGCTCACGGGCTTTACGATAAACCCGAGCGCGTCCACCTCGTAACCGTTCAGCGCGAATTGCTGAAGATTGGTGCAGAATATGAGTATGACGTCCGAACCCGAGCCGCGTATCTTCTTCGCCAGCTCCATACCGTTCATGCCCGGCATCTCGATATCCAGAAACACGATATCGTTTGCCACGATGTTGTCCAACGACGTATCGTCCGCTCCGATAAACCCGGATACGGAAAATTTTACTCCCTTTTCCTTTCCGTAGTCCGAGACCATCCTTTCGAGCTCGGCGCAAGCCGACTCTTCATCGTCTATGATACCGACCTTATACATAAAATCCCCTCCCTTAAGATCATTGTTTCGTCCGATCCATCATTCGTTTACATATCGATCGTGCTGCCGTCAGCCGATCACCGTACCTATTATTCGCGAAACGGGCACGTCGCCGAAGACCCTGGAATCCTGCGACGCCGCCCTGTTGTCGCCCATAGCGAACACACATCCTTCACCGACTATATACGGATCCCAGCGCGTCTTCCCGCGAAGGATCCCTACGGTATCGGGGTCGAGTGTGAGCGGAGCGAGTTCCACCGGCTTTCCTTCCCCGTCGGTATATTCCTCGCCCGCCGCGCTGTCCGCGTCCGCATACAATATTTTTACGGTATATCCGTTATCCTCGGGCTCCAGCCATATCATGTCGTTTTCCGTAGCCACCACTCGCTTTATGAGCAGCTTTGCCCCGCCGGAGAACAGCCCGAAAGCGGACGCGAGCCGAGGCACCGACACGTCCTTGTCATAATATACTACTATACTGCCGCGTTCGGGCTGCCCGAGCCTGCTCACGAACACGGTATCTCCGTCGCCGTATGTGGGATACATGGACGACTGATCCACAGTCGCCCACGTTATAAAGAAAATTTTGAGTATGACAAAACACAGCAACAGTACGAGGATTGCCGTGAGAGAAATGTTTATGACGCGCAGGACGGTCTTTCTGCCGCATGTATTTTTGTCCTCGGAAACGCTCACGATCCCCACCCGCAGAAATGATCGTTCACACCGCGCCCGCGACTGCCGCGAAGCGCACCCGTACTTCCGTTCCCGTAAGACGCCCGCTCCCCGACGGAGCGCGCCTCTTCCCTTTGTTTACCGAATCCGCATCCTGCGATACCCGCAAGACACAATGACTTTATCGGCATCGATCATCACTCCTTGACTTCCGATCTTTCCGTCCGATCCGAAACGCCAAGCGAGCACATATCACCGTTTTACGTACGCCGCAGACAAACCCCTCCGTCACGCGGCATCCTGCCGATACGATATCGGCATGCGGTAAAATATCCACATAATATTTTATTTATTGTAACACATAGTCTCGTTTATGTCAATATCAAAATCCAAATTTTTACAGATATACCCCGTGCGGCGCTTGCGTTACGATCTCGGCACGCCCGTCGGTGCGTTTTGTACGAACGAAACGCGCCGAGTTCAAAACAGCGTTATATGTGCGCGGGTCGGAGGGAGAAAACTACCCGGGACGCGCAGACCCTCCGCGGGCTCTGGCGGAGCGGGAAGTTCGCCCGGCTGAGGATAAACGAAGGTGAAACGCCCGTCGGGCAGGTATACTTCCACCGTTACCGTGCGCACGGAGGCAAATCGTTCGGTCACGGCGACGAAAATATTTTCGAGCGCCCTCCGCACGGCATACATATCGCTTCCGAGGACGCTTACCTTCAGCTCTCCCGAAAGCGTTGCGAGCTCGTCGGATATCGGATACGGCGTATCCCCCACATATAATTCGGCATGTCGTTTAGCTTTTTCGCCCATGACGACAGTTTAACTCATAAGATATATAACGGTCAACCAAAATATAACGGTATACCAAAATATATTTTACTCGTTATCGGGTAAAATATAGGAAATATCCAAACGATCCCGGAGATGACTGAACGATGAGAGCGGTGGACGCCGTATATACGCGGATAAAAGAGCTGTTATCCGAAAAGAAGATGACGATGTATATGCTTGCGAAAAGGAGCGGCGTGCCGTTTTCCACTATTTCCACGATGACGCGCAGCAAGACCGTCACGCTTGCGACGATCTACGGTATATGCGAGGGCTTCGGCATGACGCTGAAAGAGTTTTTTGACTCACCTCTCTTCGCCCGCGCGGCGATAACGGACTGAATATTCCGAAAAATTTTTTAAGGAAATTCAAACTGAAATTTTCTTAAAAATATTTTTCGTCATCTTTTGCGAAAGTTCTATCGTCTTTTCGGCGGTCAGCACCGCGGCCGACCGAAGCGCACGCGAAGCTAGCGGTAACGGTGCGCAAGGAATAAGGCTGCCCCCTGCGGCAGGGGGAAGTGCCCCGTATGGGGCGATAGGGGTTGAGGCAGGATAAGTGTACGAGCGCGTGAAAGACAGTGCGGATAGCATGATGATGTCAATAGTGGTTGAAGTAGGAGAATGTACGGGCTTTACCGTTATATACTGCCCTTTCTTAAAACAAACTTCAACCCCTTCCGGCTCGCAGCCGCACTAACGTGCTTTGTGCTCGCCACCTTCCCCTGCCTCAGGGGACGGCTTTCATAAAGTGTCCGCGCTTTCAGCGCGGGATATTTAATAGTTTACGAGCGGAAGCGAGTCCGAAACAGCCCTCTCGAATTGTTAGAGAGGGTGGCGAGCACGAAGCACATCAGTGCGGCTGCGAGCCGGGTGAGTCAAAGGTTTGTATCCGACGGGCAGGCTTTGCGTGTTTTGTTTCTTCCTT
>DXHS01000107.1 GCA_019113275.1 Candidatus Protoclostridium stercorigallinarum | reverse complement strand
AGGAATACCGCGCTCAGCCACAGGCTGAATATAACGAGGTCGAATCGGCCGAAGCGGAAACTGCCCGCCGCATACTGCGCGACGCTCGATATGCTGTGCCCGTAAGTGAGAAGGTCGGGCATATCGCCGTAAGACGCGAACAGCACCGCCGAAAATACCGCCAGGCAGGCGAAGCCGACGAGCGCGGACACGAGTGACAGCAACAGCTTTTTGCCTCCGTCCACCCTGCCGACCGCAACGAGCAGCAGCGTGAAATCGCCGAACCACACGGGCAGCGACGCGACGCCTTCCGCCGCTCTGCCCCAGCCGTCCGCAAGCAGCGGGCGCAATCCGCCGAAGTCCACGTGCGGCAGCGTGAGCACGCCGAGAAGGACGATGCCCGCGGCGGCAAACGGCGTGAATATCTCGCCCAGCCGACCCGCCGACGACAGCGGACGCGTCGCGAAATACACGAGCACGATAACGAGAGGCAGCAGGTGCAGCGCGCCGACGGATGTCGGGAACACGGTATTGGAAAAGAACAGCCGCACGTCCACGAGCATGAAATACAGTTTGCACAGATAGTACAGTCCGGCGACGGCGGCCGTCACGCGCGCCGTCACCCGCCCGAACGCCGCGGCGATAAGGTCGTAGAAGCTCTTTCCCCCGCTCGTCAGCACGACCGCGAGAACGAGCGCGAGAAGAGCGAGATCTATGACGAGTTCGACGATAAGCGACACGAAAGCGTCTCTTCCGCACATCCTCAACATGAGGACGGGCAGGTTGAACATCTTCATTGCCATGGCGAGCATGAACGTCAGCAGTACGAACTGCCGTAAACTAAGCCTGTCCATTCCCCCTCCTTTGCCGCACGGCATTGACGTTGGGTATGCCCGACGGTCGGTATTTCACGTCGCATACCGGGCTTTTGAGCAATCCGTCCTGACCGTCCGTACCCGCATGCGGCGCGAACGGCGACATGTACGGCGCGCCGTACGAGTCCAGCGACAGCACATAAAGCAGCGCGCCCATCACGCTCACGAGCAGCCCGTACAGCCCCAGCAGCCCGCCCGCGGCGGTGAACAGCAGTCTGAGCACGGTGCTCGACCCCGCGGCATTGGGCACGGTGTAAGTGCATATCGACGACAACGCGACTATCATCACCGCGGGAGAACCTATCATGCCCGCCTTGACCGCCGTCTCGCCCAGCACGAGCGCGCCCACTATGCTCATCGCAAGCCCCATCGCCTGCGGCATGCGCACGCCCGCTTCGCGTATGACCTCGAACAGGAACATCACGAAAAGTATCTCCGCGAGCGGCGGGAACGGCACGCCTTTCGTGGCGTCCATCACGGTCAGCAGCAGCTGCAGCGGCAGCACGGAAAAGTGGAACACTTCGAGCGCCACGAACAGTCCCGGCAGCAACAGACCGATAAACAGAGAAAGCATACGCGTGATGCGTATGAACGAGGCGTAAGCCGAGCGCTCGTAATAATCCTCGCTGGACTGCATATCCTCGAAAAACGAATACGGCAGCGTGACGACTATGGGCGTGCCGTCGCACAGCACCGCCGCCCTGCCCTCAAGCAGTTTTGCCGCGGCGATATCCGGTTTTTCGCAGGTGCCCGACTGGTTGAATATCGAGTACGGACGCGGTTCGAGATACGTCTGCAGATATTGCGAATCTATCACGCCGTCGATATCTATCTCGCGCAGTCTCTTCTTTATCCCCTCGGTCACGCGCGGGTCGACGACTCCACGCAGACTGACGACAGCCACGTCCGTCATCGTGCGCCTGCCTATCTTCATCCGCTCGACGGTAAGGTCGGGCGTGCGCAGCTTGCGTTCGATAAGCGACAGATTCGTTTTTATGCTCTCGACAAAGCCTTCGCGAGGACCCTTTACTATGCCCTCGGTGGGCGGCTCCGCCACCGCGCGCGCCTCGTACTTCCTTACCGCGAGCCGCACGCAACCCTTTTCTCCGTCGAGGAATATCAGCCCGTCGCCCGCAAGCAGATACTCCTCCGCTTCCGTTTCGCTCTCCACGTATGTGCGCTCGAAATTGGTGAGCACTCTCGTGCGCAGCGTGTCGTAATCCGCCCGCTCCGTCTTCGCTTCTCTTATCGACCGTATACATTCGAGCAGCGCGTTATGGTCCGTCAGATCCGTCGTCCCGAGCACGCATCCGCGTTTTCCGCCGAAAACGAAATCCGTCCGCACATACAGCGACCGAGTCGCCATCTTCCCGAGCAATCTTTCCGCTCTTTGCATATATCTATTTTTGCATCCCGCCCGCAAGATTATTCGGGGAAACGGCGTTGTGACAAATCACCCGCAAAACATAATGCGGCAAGCATGCGGTACATGCTTATCCTTTCAGTCTCACTCACCACACCCGGCTCGCGGATCGCCGCATAGCGGCTCACCGTGCTCGCCACCCTCTCCGGGGCAACGCGGAGAGGGCGATTTCGGACTTGCTTCGCTCGTAAAATTTTATCCCGCACGAAAGCGCGGACACCTTATGAAAGCCGTCCCCTGAGACAGGGGCAGCTTTTCGGACTCGCATGCGCTCGTCTTAAAAATATCCTCGCGCGACGTCTCCGACGCGCGCGCCCTCTTTTTGCGGGAAACCGATAGAGCAACAATTACGGAATTCGCAGAAAATGCGCCGTATTTTTGAGGATAGAACCGCGTCTCTCGGAGCGGCACGCAAGTGCCGCGGTCGGGTGCCGTCCGGGTGATCCCGCGGCACCCCGAGAACGCGGTCCTTAGCATTCGGCAAACGATAAACTTCCGATGAAAAACGTTTGCTTGTACCGCAATAGCTCGGTCAGCCGCGGTGCTAACCGCCCGAAAAGACGTCGGATATTCCGTCAACACCGAAGCGCACGCGAAGCGAGCGATAGCGGTGCGCAAAGGGTAAAGACGGCAGCGTTTTCGTCTGTTATGATGAAAAATATCCCGAACGAATTTTTTGAAATTCGTTCGGGAATTTTTCGGGATAAGTCACGCCCGCGACCAAACGCCGATCTCGGCGGTGGCAAGGATATGCCCTTTCATCGCGTGCATAAGGTCGGAAAGAAAGAAACCTTCGGCAAGTCCGAGCGACGGAACGTCCAAAGCATAGAGCGTGACCGTATATTCGTGGTCTTTATCCGGCGGCTGCGGTCCGTTATAGCGGCAGAATACGCGCGGGTCGCGCTCCCCGATAAAACGCGAAGCGGAACTGTTGCGCCCCTGCACTATGCCTCCCGCGCCGGACGCCGAAGCGTTCTCGGGCAGACCTTTGCTATTGCCCGCAAGGTCGCACATTATCCAATGTATCCACGGGAAACCGCATACGGGCGTGGAATCGTAGTCGAGCATCACGAGCGCGAACGACTTCGTTCCCTCCGGCGCTTCCTCTATCGTAAACGGGAAGCTCACCGTGGGCGTGCCGTGAGTTTTGCATTCGGGCGGCGCGTATTTGCCGTACTTATCCGGCAGCATGCCGTTCCGGATCGGCAGCATTATTTTCATATTTTCCTCCCCGCGCATGTCTGTGCCATGCGCTCATGTATTATGATCGATCGAAGTCCGGCGTGTATGCGCTCGTCGCCGACTCCGCCGACTGCATATAGCCGTCAAGACCGAGTTCGCGTGCGAACGAAAGCACGTCGTTATATTCGAATGTCGTCACCCGCCGCCTGAGGTCGCAGCTCTCGTCCGCGAAATCGGGCGTATACTGCCGCATGAGCGAGAGTATGAACCTGTCCGCACCTATCTCCGAAAGACGTTTCATCACCTCTTTGGAATCGTCGCGGTGACCGGGCAACACGAGGTGGCGCACTACCACGCCGCGTTTCATCATGCCGTCCTCGCCGAATACGGGCGGACCCGCAAGCTCGCACATGCGCTTTATCGCGCGCAGCGCTATATCGGGATAATCCGCGGCGTGCGAGTATTTGGCCGCGAGCGCGGGCGACGCGTATTTGAAGTCGGGCAGCCATACGTCCACATAAGGCGAGAGCGCGTCTATCGCCTCTTCACGTTCGTAACCGCCCGTGTTGTACGCGACGGGAATACTCAGCCCGTTTCTCTTCGCGATATCCAGCGCGTTTATCACCGACGGCAGATACGGCGCCGCCGTGATGAGATCTATATTGTGCGCGCCTTCACGTTCCGGCCGCAAAAACTCTTCCGCGAGTTCTTCGTCCGTCATGCGCCTGCCTTTGATCGCCACGGATATGTCGCGATTCTGGCAATACGTACAGCGCAAATTGCACCCGGAGAAGAAGACCGCGCCGCTCCCCCGCATGCCGCTTATGCAAGGCTCTTCCCACAAATGCAGCATGGTGCGCGCCACGACCGCCCCCGCCGGAGCGCCGCAAAACCCCGCGCGCTCTCTTCTGTCCGTTCCGCAGCGTCTCGGGCAAAGCATGCAGTTTTCGTACCCTGAAAACATAAAAACATTATACACCCGCAGCGCGTTTTAGTCAAGAGCTTCGACCTTGCGCACGCGAAGCGTGCGATAGCGGTGCGCAAAGATCGAGCCGCGATGTCGGCAAAAGCGTGAAAGCAATTTTGCTTTCACGCTTTTTACGATCGGATGTTAAAGCAAGGAATAAATCCTCACAGTTGTTTCGCCATGGGAAGAAGAAGTTCGAAAAGGCTTTCCGCTCTGCCCTCGTCCACGGTCTCGGCGATCTTGGGATCGATGGGAAGACTTGCGGTAAGGGGTATGGAAAACTTTTCCGCCGTCTCGGTCAGGCGGCTCTTGCCGAATATCTCATGGCGTTTGCCGCAATCGGGGCAAACGAAGTAAGACATATTCTCCACTATGCCGAGGATGGGCACGTTCATCATCTTTGCCATCCTGGCGGCTTTCTCGACTATCATGCCCACGAGCTCCTGCGGGCTGGTGACGAGTACGATACCGTCCACATGGAACGACTGCAATACCGTGAGCGGCACATCGCCCGTTCCGGGAGGCATATCCACGAACATGTAGTCCACGTCGCCCCACAGAACGTCCGTATAGAACTGCGTGGCGCAGCCGGTTATGAGCGCGCCCCTCCATATAACGGGATCCGTCTCGTTTTCCATGAGAAGGTTAAGGCTCATGACTTTTATGCCCGTAGCCGTCTCTACGGGAAGTATGCCGAGCGGACTGCCGCCCGCGCGTTCTTTGGAGAGCCCGAACGCACGCGGTATGCTCGGTCCCGTGATATCCGCGTCAAGCACCGCGGTGGTCTTGCCGAGAGCCGCCGTTGCGCTCGCGAGCAATGCGGTCACGAGGCTCTTGCCCACCCCGCCCTTGCCGCTCATCACGGCAATGGTCTTCTTTATCTTATTCATTTCCTTACGCGCCTGAGCCGCGGGATCGGGCTCCGCGTCGCGCGAAGAACAATTCGCCGAACAGCTCGCGCAGTCATGCGTGCACTCTTCGGTCTCTTTTACCGTCTCTTTCGTCGTTTTTGCCATTGTCATACCTTCCGTTCGTGATCTCGTTCGTATTATAACCCCGCCCGCGCATGAAAGTCAACCTTTTTCGCTTGACAAACGCCCCGCCTATGTTATATGCTTTTATGTGCCGGTCGGAAGATCGGCTCGACAAATTCGGTTTGATAAGATCAAAATAATTTGCCTCCATAGTTAAACGGATAAACCGCCCCCGCCTAAGGAGCAGTTGCGGTCAAACCGAGAATAAGGGCGCATCTCACACCCTTTCCGCATGATTCGAGCGGCGGTCATGTACGTCAAGTACACTCCCTTGCTCTCACATTTGAAAGTGCGCGATCTGCAACCCTTCTGCTCGGTTTGATAAATAATCCAATAATTTGCCTCCATAGTTAAATGGATATAACGGCCCCCTCCTAAGGGGCAGTTGTGAGTTCGATTCTCGCTGGGGGTACCAAAAGCACCCCTTGCGGGTGCTTTTTTATCCCCCCATGCGGGATGAGAACCTTTTTTCGGCGGCAAAAAACGGTTCGCTCGCGCCGCAGCGCAAATGCTACGAGGAGCGCACGCGACGAAGTGTTCCCGTCGATGTAAATATCGATAATTTTTAGATATATCGACTTTCTCTTCTGTACAACGCCGTGCATGCGTGATATAATAAGGCAAGATATATTCGTCATCCATGTCGGTAAATGTCGAAAATCATCGGATTTAGTTTTATTTTGTACGAATTGTAAAATTATGTAAATTATTTTGTATAATCTTTTCGCTTATTTTCTTTCGATCACGGAGATCTCGGATATGAAAAACCGTACGGAACAATTATTGATGAAATTAGGTTGTTTGGTTTATTATAAAGGGTTCAACTACCTTAAAGATATCGTGGATATGGCGTGCGAAGATAACTCTGCGATACATAATTTGTCCGCCCGCGTATATCCTCGGATAGCTATGAAATACTCCGCTACACCCGCCGCGATAGAACACGCCATACGCACCGTCATCAAGCGCAGCTGGGATGACGACCCGAACAGGATAAACGGCATTTCCGTATGGAAACTCAACGCGCAGCCGTCCGTCAAAGATTTCCTGAGCATCGTCATAGGTCACCTGAAATACTTTACCGAAGAATAAAAACAGACCGCGCGCGGATATGATCGCTCATGACGCTTTCGGAGGGAAACGCGGATAAAGCTCGGTTATTCGTTCCCTTTTCCGTTTTCCGCGCTTGCCAGCAGCTTATCGAAATCGCTTTCAAACAGCCTGTCCTGCACTATGCGGTATTTCTCGAATTCGCTCTCGGCAAAACTCTTCGCTATTTCGGCGGATACTCTGCCCTTATCGCGCAGAATTTCCTCATCGTTGAATTTCAAAAACACATCCAGCTTCTGCGCCCAATCTTCCATTGTCATGGGAATATGTCGCCGCGCCTGACGTTCGGCATAATCCAGATACATGGATACGAACTGATTCAGATCTTGGAGCTCACTCTTTGTAAGATAATTTTTTGCTACACCGACATCTGATCTTACTATCTTGCCCGAAGGGGCGTTTTTCCATGTGGTAAGCCCCATATGCTCTTTCGTGTGGTCTGCTCTGTCCATTATCAGTTCGGCTGCCGTATGACCGTGAACGGCGTAATGCAGTTTGTTCTGCACGGCTGCGAAAAACTCTTTCGTGGTAACGGCGTCGGCAGAATAATCCACCGCCGTAGAATATATATCCGTTATTTTTTGGTAGAACTTTCTTTCGCTTGCCCGTATTTCACGGATCTCGTCGAGCAAATGCTCGAAGTATTCCTCGTCGAATATCTGACCGTTTTCCAGCCTGCTTTTATCCAGCACATAGCCGCGTATGGCAAACTCGCGAAGCACTTTCGTCGCCCATTGACGGAACTGTGTAGCACGAACGGAATTGACTCTGTATCCCACGGAAATTATGGCGTCGAGATCGTAAAACTTCATTTTATAAGTCTTTCCGTCTGTCGCTGTTGCCGAGGATTCCTCGGTAACTGACTTTTCGTCAAGCTCTCCCGACTTGAAAATATTTTTCAGATGAAGCCCTATATTATCCGAAGAACAATCAAAAAGCTGCGCCATGCCCTTTTGCGTGAGCCAGACGCTTTCGTTATATACGCGTACTTCTATGCCGTCCTCGCCCGCCTGTTTGGTGAAAACGAGAAAATCCGCGGTGCTGTTTCTTATCTGCATATATTTTTCGGACATCTGAAACCTCGGAAGTAATGTTATTTCGTTAATTATATCACATAGCCGAGCAATGCGCAAGCATTGCGAACGCCACGAGAAGCGCACGCGACGAAGTGTTCCCGTCGATGTAAATATCGATAATTTTTCGATATATCGACTTTCTCTTCTGTACAACGCCGTGCATGCGTGATATAATAAGGCAAGATATATTCGTCATCCATGTCGGTAAATGTCGAAAATCATCGGAT
>DXHS01000106.1 GCA_019113275.1 Candidatus Protoclostridium stercorigallinarum | reverse complement strand
ATGCCTATGTAAAAAGAAAATATCCGAAAGGACTTATGTTCCATTCGGACAGAGGCTCACAGTACACGTCGGAGACTTTCCGTAAGGTATTGGATAATTGCGGAGTGGTACAATCTTTTTCGGCGAAAGGTCATCCTTATGATAACGCCGTGGCGGAATGCTTTTTCAAGTACCTTAAAAAAGAAGAAACCGACAGGCGCTATTACAAGACATTCAAAGATCTTCGGCTTTCCGTATTCCAATACATAGACGGTTATTACAACAGCAGACGACCGCATTCATCTCTCGATTACATGACCCCGCTCGCTTTTGAAAAGAAGTATTACGATGCCCTTGTCTGACGGCATGCCGTCAGACATCCCGAACCCTCTGTTTCTCTTATTTTTTGTCTACCATCTTTCTCTTTTTGCTGTCTATTTATTTGACTATAGTTCACCGTATATCTCTTGCCTGCGATATTTCGGCGCAAACACTATGTGGTATTTGCAATTCCATTTGGAATGTGATAAACTACTTATGTCACTATTCATGATAAATCCTCCTGTGGTCTCTTCCTTCGTTGCGGCTGGTCACCTCAACCTCAAGTATACCACAGGAGGATTTATCTTGTATCTTGAAGATTTTAATTCCACCACTTTAAGTGGTGGTTTATTTGCGCTTAAGCGACAACGATCGCAGGCATGCGTTTCCGCATGCCTGCGATGTTTTTTATTCCGTAAACGGATCTTACTTATATCTTTCCGGGTTTTTCCTGTGATCGAGGGAGCGCAGGACTATCCACACTATGCCGCCTATGATGAGAGCATAGACCACGATGTTGGCTATCAGCAGACCTATCGCCCAGGGCGCGAGACCGTAGCTTATCGTCGAGCCGGGAGCCACGCCGTTCATTGCGTTGGAGTGCGCGACGGTATAGCAGATGTTCTTGACCGATGACTGCAGGCACTTTATCGCCGTAGCGCTCTCGAGATCGTATACGGGGATCTCGGTGGACATCAGGCAGGCGTCGCCGCCGGCGCGCAGCATCTGATCGGCATACATGAAGTCTGTACGCACGGAGTCGGTGAGCACGAAGCCCTCGAAGCCCCATTCGCCGCGCAGGACGTCCGTGATGAGCGCTCTGTTGCCGCCCGCCCAGGTATCGCCTATGCAGTTGAATGAAGTCATGACAGCGGTAGCCGCGCGGAAGTTCTCGAGCACCTTCACGTTGCCTTCACCGTCGAGGTACTTAACGTCCGCCCGCGCCTCTTTGAACACTATCTCGAAGCTCCTGAGGTATATCTCGCGAAGAGTCTGTTCGCTCGCCCAGGTGAGGAGTATGCAGTCGTCGCCCGTGAGCGCATACGACGTGCCGCTTATGGATATGCCTATCGACGCGCCCGCGTTGAGGTTGCGCGCGTAAGACTCCTGGTCGTTGACCGCGAAGTGCTTGACGAACGCATACAGACCCTTGGACGCGGCGCCGCTCACTTCCCTCGCGCACAGCTTGCCCGCAAGCACGGGATCTTCGGAGAAGTACTCGAAGTTACGTCCCGAGAAAGGCGTGCGGTGGGTGTTGGTCGCGGGGGCGTACCAGCCGTTCACGCCGTACTGCAAGCCTTCCTCGCCTATCGCTCTGCCTATGTCGTAAAGCAGATCCTGATCCCATGTCGCGGCGAGCACCACTTCGCAGGGGAACGCCACGAGATACTGCGCGCCGAGATCGGTGCCGAGGGACGCGGTCTTGAGACACTGCGGTCCGTCGTTCTCCACGGTGAGCGGTTTGCCGAGACGGGTCACCCCTTCCGTCTGCCAGCCCGAACGGTTGGCGAGGATCTTAAGCTCGTCGAGAGTGAACTGTTCGACGTAGTTCTGCCATGCCTGGTCGTCGTAATCGGTACCGCGCAGGTCTATGAGATCTATGCCGTAATCCTGATCTACGAGCGGCATCTCGTCTTTTTCGTTATTGTGCCTGAGCACGTTCTCTTTCGTATCGAAAGAACTGTTGAACTCCACCGCTTCTTTGAGCTCGGCGGACATCTTTCTGTCCTCTTCGGCGGGAGCGGTGGGATACGTCGCCGCAAAGTCCGCTCTCGACATCGTCGCGCTGCCGTCCTTCACTTTGAGGTTGTTGTGCTCCATGTTCTCGTCGAAACGGTTGGTCGCGGCTACGGCGTCGCTTTCGCGCTTGCCGTCCTTGTCTTCGCTGTACACGATCTTCTCGCTTATGGCGTCCGCGAACACCGCTTTGCTGTCCTCCGTCGCATACGCCCAGCCGTGCGAGCCGTAGTTCACTTCGTCCGCGACGGAAAGATAGAACGTGTAAGTGCCCGCGTCGAGGACGTATGCCTTTTCCGCGGTATCGTCGTAAGAAGCTATATCCTCCGCTTTTACGGTGAGCGTCACGGTCTCGCTGTCATTCGGCTCGAGCGTATCGGTTTTGCCGAAAGCCGCGAGCGTCACCTTGGACTTTTCTATGCCGCCGTCCGTATACGGCGCTTCGACGTACAGCTGTACAACGTCTTTGCCGTCCTCGCTGCCCGTGTTTTTCACTTCCACGGCTATCGTGAACACGCCGTCCGCGTAGCTGCGGCTGACTATCTTCTGCGAGAAAGTCGTGTAAGACAGACCCGCGCCGAAGGGATATACCACGCCGTTCTCGCGGTTGTAGTACTTGTCCGTCGTGCCCGCGGGAGCGACCTCGTCGTCAAAGAAGCCTTCGGCAGCCGCGGTCTCGTACCAACGGTAACCGTTGTATATCCCCTCTTCGTAACCTACGAAGTACACGCTGCGGTCCATCTCGTCGCCGTTCTTGGTGTATTTGAGCGGCGTATCGTAGCGGGCGAGGATATCCTCCGTCTTATTGGAAGCATAGATGTTGGGATCGCTGAAATTGACTATCGTGGGGTTCTCGAGGAAGTCCGCGGCGTAAGTGTCGGGGAGCCTGCCCGAAGGACTGACTTCGCCGACGAGCACGTCCGCGATACCGTGATAGCCCACCTTACCCGGAGCGCCCACCCAGAGGATGGCGTCCACGTTATCGTTGTCTTCCAGCTCGCCTATCTCCATGGGCGAAGGCGAGTTGAGCACGACGATGACGTTCTCGCTGCGGCTGCTCACCTCTTCGATGAGCTTTTCCTCGTTGTTCGTGAGCTCGAGGTAATGCTTGTCCGCGTTCTGGTCGAAAGTCACCGCGCCGTGCGCTTTATCCATCTGACGGGGAGCGTCCGCGCCCTCGCCGCCGCTGCGGCCCAGCCACACGACCGAAGTATCGTTAGCCGCCGCGTTCGACGCTTCGAACACCTCGCGGGGAGCGTCGAGCTCGGGAACGTCCCAATGCGCGAGGACCGCGCCGAGGGATACCGTGGGACGCGCGGGAGCGTTCTCGCTGCTTCCCCACGTTTTGGCGTTCGCTTTCGTCCACTCGAAATACTCTTCCTTGAGCGCCTCGTTTATCTTTATCCCCGCGCCCGCGAGAGCTTCTTCGGGAGATATGAGATCGTCGCTGCCTATCGCGCCCGCGCCCGCTCCGCCGTTGACCGGGTAATAAAAAGACCAGCCGAACGCATTGACGGTCATACCGTCGGATACGTCGAGAGGGAGCGCGTTGTTATCGTTTTTGAGCAGCACCGCACCCTCTTCCATCGCGATCTCCGCGAGGCGCTCGGCTTCGGCGTCCGCCTTCTCCTTGCTGCCGTCCTCTTTGTCGTAATAATCCGCGTCCCAGTCCTTGTTCTCCTCGGTGGGATTGACGTATACGGGCGGGCGGCCGAGGATATTATCCATCACGGGACGGAAATAGTTCATCACCGCCGTGACCGCTATGATCGCGCCCAGGAGCAGCACCATGAGCGGTACGAGTATGAGCAGGAATTTTTTCATGCCCATCTTCTTTTTCATGTTGTCCATGTCTTCTTCTCCTTGTTATATTTTTCCGCCGGACCTGCCGGCACGGAAAACATATAACAAAAAGACGCCGCCCGCAACGGATATTTCGCAAGTGGCGCGTTTTCTTCCCAAGTGGTCAATCCTTATCCCTTGCGGGAACGGGCACAAGTATATCCAGCAGGAACAGACCGCCGTCCGTGCGCACGGTGACGTTGCCGCCGTATTTTTCGGCAATCATGCGCACGCTCTTCATCCCGAAGCCGTGGAAGCGCTTGTCGCTCTTCGTCGTTTCGGGCAGACCGCCCGCAAAGCGTATGGCTCCCGAGAAATAGTTTTCGAGATGGACGGAAAGCAGCTTACCCGTCGTATGCACGTCCAACGATATCACGCGCATCTCCTCGTCGTGGAGTTTCATCACCGCTTCGAACGCGTTGTCCACGATGTTGCCGAACAGCGAATACTGGTCGGAGCGTGACATGAACGAAAGGTCGCTGTCGTCCGCGGTGACGGTCAGGCGGATGCCGTTCTTGCCCGCAGTCAGGCTTTTTTCGGTAAGCACCACGTCAAGCACCTCGTTGCCCGTTTTAACGATGGAATCGTATATCATGACGGCGTTTTCCATCTCGTTTATCTCCGACTCTTCCAGCCTGCCGCGGAACGCGGCGAACTTGTGTTTGAGGTCGTGGCACTTGACGTTGATGATGTCTATGTTCTCCTTGGCGAGCGCATACTGTTCCTGTTCCTGATGGCGCAGCAGCTGCACGGTATCCATCTCCCGCCGCAGCATGTTGTTGTCCACCAGTCCGAACTGTATGACGAGCACGAGCACGCATGACACCGCGCCGCTCAAAAAACTCACGATAAGATGCACCCTGTCGTAATGCGCCGCGCTGTAATAGACCACTACCGCGTTGAACAACACGACGACGAGGAGTATCGCCGCCGAGAGCAGCAGCAGTCCGCTGCTCCCCACGCTGAGATCTTTATGCCGCTCTATCCGCGTGCCGCAGAACAGATAGGACAGCCAATATATTATATAATAGCAGAATACGTAAGCGAGCGCGGTGAATACGTTGTAATTGCTCTCCGCCTCTTCGAGATACGTGCCTATCGCGCCCGCTTCCACCAAATTCATCGCCACCACTATAAGATTGTAGCACACGAACGCCAGATGCTGCACGGTATACGAAAGGAATGCGCAGAACAGCACGTTCTTCCACGGCTCGCGGAAGCAGAACTTGATCCCGAGCAGGCTCACCGCAAAAAGCGAAGAGAACATCAGCGAGGCATACGCCGCATTGTATGCCGCCACCGGGAAGAAAAACGCCGCGAGAGCGCACACGGCAAGAGCCGCGGCGAGCCGCAGAACGAAAAAACGGCGGCGGCGCAGCTTCCACGTGAACAGCCCTTCGGCGACGAGAAGCTCTCCCATAAATACGAGTTTATACCAGAACAGCGAATCCGTCATTTGGACGCGCCTCCCACGTACGCCGTAAGATCGTCCATGAACGCCTTACGTCTGCGGCGGCTTATCTGCACCTCTTCGCCGCCCACGATGCACGAAGCGGGACGTATCTCCGAAACGTGACGAAGATTGACGAGATAGCAGTTATTGCAGCGCGAAAAACCTTTGCCGGCAAGCGTCTTTTCCATCTCGCCGAGCGCTCCGCACACGTCCGCGTCGCCGTCGAACGTGTGGAATATGAGGTGATGACCTACCACCTCTATGTATTTTACCGAACTTACGGAAACACGCCGCACTCCCCCTTCGCCGGAAAGAGACAGCTCGTCCGAACGCGGCGCGCGCAAACGGCGCTCGCGCAGCACGCGCTTCATCTTCATCGCGAAATTGGGATAGGACACGGGTTTGACTATAAAATCCAGCGCGCTCACTTCGTAACCGCTCACCGCGTACTGTACCATGCTCGTCACGAACACCAGCGTTACCTCGCTGTCCACCGCGCGCAAAGCACGGGCTGCGTCCATGCCGCTCATATCGGGCAGTTGTATATCCATGAACACGATGTCGCACTCGGGATCGTACCCCGCAAGGAACGCTTCCGCGTCGCCGTAATAAGACACGTCGAACGTTTCACCGTTTTCCGCGCCGAACCGCCCGAGATATTCCGCTATACGCTCCGCCGCCTCTCTTTCGTCCTCCACGACCGCCGCTTTCCACATGACGCAATTTCTCTCCCTTATGTTATGTCAAAACAGTATAACACACTATATCGTAAATTTCAATAGGTTCC
>DXHS01000105.1 GCA_019113275.1 Candidatus Protoclostridium stercorigallinarum | reverse complement strand
GGCTATCCCAAAGCCGACGTGACGAACGCCCTCGCCGCCCTCGGGCTCGACCCCGCCGTCCGCGGCGAACGCCTCTCCCCCGACGATTTCGTCCGCCTGGACGAAGTCTTGCGGGGACGATGAATTTGCATGGGCGAAGTCTTGCGGGGACGATGAATTTACATGGGCTGTGAGTTTGCGGAGAGAGAGGACTTCCTTGCAAGGAAGCTCCCCTCTCTCCCCGCACCTCTCTCTTCCAAAGGAACTTCGACCGAAAAAGGACAGCGCCGCTATCCGGCGCCGACCTTGGGTAGTGCACCGCAAACGATCGCGCTTTTCGGCTGTTTCCCTTGCGTGTCACGCTTGCCGTAGTTACTTTGCCCGAAAGAACGAAGCAAATTTTAGCCGGATACTTTGCGACCCGATACCGCCCGATAAAGCGCATGCTTTTTACGGGCATGTTTTTTGCCTCGGAATATGCCCCTCTCCCCTTCGGCAGTCCGAAAAGTGGCATAAACCGCGTTTTCGGCAGTCAAAAAAATGGCATAAATCACATTTTCGGCAGTCAAAAAAGCGGCACGGGTATTGACAAAACAAATTCAACGCGTTATAATGTTCGTATGATCCATGGGAGAATATCATGCTCAGACGCAAATTCTACAAAACGCTGACCGATTGGCGCAAAAACAAAAAGCGCGAATGTCTGCTCGTAAAAGGCGCGAGGCAAACGGGCAAGACATTCATAATCGACCTTTTCGGTCGGGAAAATTACGGCAGCTATATCTATATCAACTTTTTCGAAGAGCCTCGGTTGAAAAACGTTTTCGAAGGCTCGCTTTCCGCCGCCGAGATATATAAGCGGTTGTCCGTGTTCTTCGGCGATATCCCTTTCAAAGAAAAAGACACGCTGATATTCCTCGACGAGATACAGGAATGTCCCAATGCGCGCACGGCGCTCAAATTTCTCGCGGAGGACGACAAGTACGACGTGATAGCCTCGGGTTCGCTGCTCGGGATAAACTACAAAGAAGTGGCGTCTTTCCCGGTGGGATACGAAAAACAGACAGAGCTGCATTCGCTGGACTTCGAAGAGTTTTTATGGGCTGTCGGCGTGGGCGACGAGGCGATATCCTACGTCCGCACGTTTTTCGACTCACGCGAAAAAGTCCCGCCCGAGATAAACGAGCGCATGATGGGATATCTGCGCGAATATATGGCGGTCGGCGGGATGCCCGCGGTAGTGAACGGATATGTCGGGGCAAAGCACTTCGGAACAGTGCATGAAGAACAGACGAAGATTCTCGACGCATATCTCGAAGACATAGCTAAATACGCGGCGATGTCAGAAAAACCGAAAGCGAGAAACTGTTATCTGTCCGTCCCAAAACAGCTTGCCGCGGAAAACAAAAAATTCAAATTCTCCGTTGTGGAAAGCGGAGGCAGAGCGCGCAAATACGAAAACAGCCTCGAATGGCTGCGCGACGCCAACCTCGTGCGCTTCTGCCATAACGTTTCCCTTCCCGAATTCCCTCTCCCCGCTTACGAAAAACCCGACCAATTCAAGATATACTTAAACGATATCGGGCTCCTCGTCGCGATGTACGGTTTCGATATGAAACAAGCCATACTGACGGACTCGCTTAAAGGTCCCGCAAAGGGCGGGATCTACGAAAATCTCATTGCGGACATGCTGATAAAAAAAGGTCTGCCCCTCTATTATTACCGCAGCGACAGCGGCACGCAGGAGATAGAATTCCTTCTGACAAAAAATGCCGAGATACTGCCCGTCGAGGTAAAAGCGGGAAACGGCTCGAGCGTTTCGCTCAACGAATTTCTGAAAACGCGATCCCCGTCCGTAGGATATAAACTCATAAACGGAAATGTCGGCATGAACGGCAATAAACTGACGCTGCCCTTATACATGGCAATGTTCCTGTAAACGCTAAAGCCTTCCCGTGCTTCGGGAAGGCTTAGGCATGCAATACGATATTATTTCCGTTCCGCGCAGTCAAAGCCGACCGCGGTACCGTCACGACAAAGCGGCGGGATCGCGCGTTTCGCACTCTATGATATCCGCGAGCTGGCGGGCGCCGCGGGGAGAACGCCCGCCCTTTTCCAGGCAGAAACGCTCGGCACGCAGCTCCAGTTCGTCCTCCGGCAGCGTTATGCCGCGGTCGGAGAGGATGGAGCGCAATATGTCGATGAACTCGCGCTTATCGGGATCGAGGTACGTCACCACTATGCCGAAACGATCGGAGAGGCTCATCTGCTCCTGGCGCAGGTCGGACTCGTGCATATCGTTCTTTCTGTCCTCGGCGGTCTCCTTTATGAGGTGGCGGCGGTTGGTGGTGGCGTATATGAGCAGATTGCCGAGGTGAAGGGCGCTGCCTTCGAGCACTGCTTTGAGCTCGCCGTAATTGTCCTGCCCCTCCACGAAAGTAAGGTCGTCTATGAATATGATGAACTTCTTGTCGCCGCCGTCCGAGATCGCGTTCATCAGCCGAGGCAGCGTGATTATATCCTTCTTCTTTACCTCGATGAGGCGCAGCCCGCGGGGAGCGTATTCGTTGAGCACCGCATGCACCGTGCTCGATTTTCCCGTGCCGCGGTCGCCGTAAAGCAGCACGTTCTGCGCGGGGAGACCGTTAAGGAACGCCAGCGTGTTCTTCACCACGACGGCTTTTTCATCCTCGTAGCGTTTGAGATCGGTCAGGCGCACGGGATCGGTGCTGCGCATGGGCAGGAGCTCGCGCTCTTCCCCGTCCCAGATGAACGCCGAAGCGCCGTCGAAAAACTCGGACGGATACGCACCGCTGCCGCCGTCCGTGCGCACCGCCTGCGACACGAGATACTCTATCTCGCCGTTCACCGAGCGGTATTCCCTGTCCGCGAGCGCGGAGAGCTTTTCCAGCAGCTCGGGCTTCATGCGGACTATCACCTGCTTTCTTTCGTCTTTCATACAATGCTCCGTAAAATGTCGTTCGTGCATTATGATAGCTCTTTGCGGGCGCGCGGTCAAGCGGTTTCACGCCATCCGCGAAAATTTTTTCGCAAAACGCGTTTTCTAATCTTCTTCTAATCTTGCGCTTAATGCGCTTTTAATGCTGTAATGGCTATAATATACGCGAAAGACGGGAGAAAACATCTCCCGCTCGCACCCCAAAGGGAGGGACAACGATGAAAACAAAAAAGAAAGCGTTCGTCGCGGCGATAGCGGCGCTCATAATGACAGCCGCCGCATGTATGGCGTTCACCGCCTGCGGAAGCAACTCGTACGATGTCGGAACGAGCTCGACGGTACTGCCCGCGTACTCGACGTATACGAATATGATAGCTTCGATACGTCCCATGGTCGTGGAAGTATACGGCGACGGTTACGGAACGGACGACTACGGCAACACCGTGCTCATGACGAGCGCGGGCGCGGGCGTGATAATAGGCTCGGACGGCGACGACGGATATTATATAGTCACCAACCAGCACGTCGTGGAAGACTGCTACTCGATGTACGCCAAAGTGCTCACGATAGCCGACGACGGAACGGAAAGCACCGAAGCGTACACCGCGGAATTCATAGGCGGCTCGCACGAACGGGATATCGCGGTCATCCGCATAGAGAGCGACGAAAAGCTCAAGACCGCGACGTGGATGAACAACGTCGACGAACTCAAACCGGGCTGCGAAGTGGTCGCGATAGGCAACCCCACGGGCACGCTGGGCGGCACGGTAACGCGCGGCATAGTATCGCAGACGAGCCGCAAGATAAGCGTCGAGAACATCGGCAGCATGGACCTTATCCAGATGGACGCGGCGATAAACAGCGGAAACTCGGGCGGCGGGCTGTTCTACACCTACGAGAACGACGAGGGCGAATGGAGCGCCGCGCTCTGCGGCATAGTCAATTCGGGCGCGACGGGCTACGACGGGCTCGGCTTCGCGATACCCGCGGACGACGCAAAGTACGCCGCGGACAATCTCATCGACACGTATAACGACGGCAGCGACCCCGATAACATCTACGGCTACGTGCCCGGCGACGCGAGCCTGACGCTCACCGCCATGAGCAATTATGTCTACTCGAACGATCTTTCGGCGAGGGAAGGTATCGTGTACGCGTATTATGCCACGAGCGAAGACCTCGAAGGTCTGGACACTTACGAAGAATACCTCACCGGCGAAACGCAGACGCAGACTTTCGACGCGATACGCGAAATATCCATAACAGACGCCGAAACGGGTGAAAAGGTCACAACTGCCGTAACGAGCGCCGACGACGTTTACGACGCGTTCGATAAAGTGGGTGCGGGCGATAAAATGGAGATAATCGTGGAAGCGGTGGGAAGCAGGCGCGTGGAGATAGGTCAAAACTGGTTCGGTCAACCGATGTACACGAACGTTCTTGCGCTTTCGGGAACGGAAGAGACCATCACCGTCGACAGCCTTTCGCAGTACCGCTATGCTCCGCCCGCGGCGCCTTCCATAGGCTGAACGGAAGCGCGACGGTAAAACGGCAATAACGGCAAAAGACGACCCGCACGGCTTTTATCCCCGCGCGGGTCGTCTTTTGCCCGCGGGCATACCGCAAACGCTTGCGTCCGCCGCCGCTTTAAGTTATAATGGAATTATGGCGAGAGTAAAAAAATACGACAAGAGGAACAAGGATTATTACCTCTCCGAGCTGGACGAAGGCACGCTGAATAAGCGCGCCGTATGGCTGCGCGTGCTTTCCGTCGCCGCCGCGGCGGTATACCTGCCATTCATCGTGCTGTATATCGCGCCGGGGTATGCCGCTCCGAAAGCGGTGGAAGACAGCTACGCGGGGCTTTCGATGTATATCATGCTCACCTTCCTGCTCCCCGTAGCGCTCGTATGGTGCGCGGTTATGAGCTTCCTTTCGTATACGCCGAAGCGGGAAACGCCCGCGCGCAAGAGCCCGCCCTTCGGCTTCCGCGCCATCCCCTACGTCGGGATGTTCGTCGCGCTCGTGCTCTCCGTCGCCTTCGCCGTATATCATACCGTACTGACCGCGCTCACGGACGGAGCCGCTCCCGACGTCGCCGCGGCGGCGCTGCTGTGGGCGAGCTTTGCGCTCACCCTCGCGTTCTACCTCATGGGCTTCCTCACCTACCGCGCGAGCGTGCTCATAGAGACCGAACCGGACGACGGCGAAGAGACCGACCGCGTGATCCTCCCCACCTTCCGCCTCTCGGACGAAGAACTCGAGCAGGGCAAGTCCGCCTTCGCCCCGCCGAAGGAAAAGAAGAAGCCGAACGCAGGTAGCAGCCCGAACGACGACAAAGACAAAGAGGATAAATAATAACGATACCCGGTGCCGCTCACGCAGAAAGCGTGAGCGGTATTTTCGTCTTTCGCTCCGCTCCGCACGTTTGACTCTCATATCCGCGGCGGGGGCGGAATAGAATACTGTGTGGATATTTGCGAAAAATACGGGACATGCCCGGGAGGGCTGGACAGCGCGGAAGCGGAGCGGAGAAGGACGCTGTACGGCGACAACGTAACCGAAAAGCGCAAAGCCCCTTCGCTTGCGAGGCGGATGGCGAGGCAGCTCAAAGACCCCATGCTCATCATACTGCTGGGCGCGGCGGCGGTGGGGCTGGCGCTCGCGATCGCGGACTTTTCGGCGCAAGCGCTCGTCGAGCCGCTGCTCATCATCGGGATCGCGCTGGCGAACGCCCTCGTTTCGGCATTGCAGGAACGCGGGGCGCAACGCTCGCTGGACGCGCTGGAAAATCTGAGCGCCGTCATGTGCAAGGTGCGCCGCGACGGCAAAGAGATCGTGGCGGACGCGCGCACGCTCGTGCCCGGCGATATAGTATTGTTGCACGCGGGCGACATCGTTCCTGCCGACTGCGTGCTCATCGGCGCGCATTCCCTCGAAAGCGAGGAGAGCATGCTCACGGGAGAGAGCGTGCCCGTGAGCAAGAGCGAGGGCGACAGAGTGTTCTCGGGCAGCAAAGTACTGACGGGCAAAGGCACGGCTGTCGTGGACAAGACGGGCATGAGCACGGAGATGGGGCGCATAGCCGCGCTGCTTAACGCCGAAGGCGAACGCCCCACGCCGCTGCAGAGCAAGCTGAAAAAACTGAGCGAACAATTGGGCGTGCTCAGCCTCGTGATATGCTTCGTAGTGTTCGCGCTGGGACTCGCGGGGATATTCGTCCTCGGCAACCGCGAGCTCACCCCGCTCATGCTGCTGACGACGGCGATAGCTCTCGCGGTGTCTGCTCTGCCCGAGGGGCTGCCCACCACCGTGACCATGGTGCTCAGCTCGGGGATGAGAAAGCTCGTCGCAAGGCGCGCGATCGTGCGCAAGCTGCCCGCGGTCGAGACCTTAGGCAGCGTTTCGGTGATATGCACGGACAAGACGGGCACGCTGACCGAAGGACGCATGACCGTCACCGAATACACCGACCGCCGCACGCTCGAGCTGGCGGCGCTCTGCACGGATAACGCTTCCGACCCCACCGACGCCGCCCTTATGGACGTTCCCCGCCCCGAAGCGGTGCGGCTGTCGCTCACGCCGTTCGACAACGTCTCGCGCAAGATGAGCGTGACGGTGAACGTCGGCGGAAAGATCCTCGAGATAACCAAAGGCGCGCCCGAAAGCGTTTACCCGCCCGCGGCGGAAGCTGCGGCGGCGCTCGAAGAGCGAGGGCTGCGCGTGCTCGCGGTCGCCTGCCGTGAATTGCGTTCGCCTGACGACCTCCGCGGAGGCAGGCAGACGTTCGTCGGGCTGGTGGGTCTTTCGGATCCGCCCCGCCCCGAAGCCGCGGAAGCCGTAAGGAAGTGCAAAAGCGCGGGCATACGCCCCGTCATGCTCACGGGCGACGGCGCGGGAGCCGCTCGCTCGGTAGCCGCTGCGGTCGGGCTGGACGCCGAAAGAGTACTGCTCGGCAGGGACATCGAGCACATGAGCGACGAGGAGCTCAAAGAAGCGCTGAAATCGACGAGCGTGTTCGCGCGCGTGACCCCGTCGGACAAACTGCGCATAGTCAAACTCTTCCGGAGCATGGGCGAGGTCGTGGGCGTGACGGGCGACGGCGTGAA
>DXHS01000104.1 GCA_019113275.1 Candidatus Protoclostridium stercorigallinarum | reverse complement strand
AGGTGCGGCTGCGGGAGCGGCTACGGGTGCGGACGCACCGGTCTCCTCCACTTCCACGCTGTATGTTTTACCGTTTACGGTCACATTGAATTTACGCATTTTTCCTTTCCTCCGTTAAAGTTTTTTGATGGATCTGATGACGAACGGTACGGGCATGTCCTCTTCTTCGGGAACGGCTCCGACCGTTTTGCCGCCGGCGTAATAAGCCGTGATGGCGGCGGTTATCGCGGCAACGACTTCAAGTTCCTCGTCCGCGCTGCCCCGAACGGGCGCTGCGGTCTCCGCCACGGGCTCCTTCGCCTTTTTGACGGAAACGGAATTGAGGATCTTGTAGAACACCACGAGAAGCACTATGAGGATAACGAGCACGGCTATGACCAGCAGCATACCGATCACGCTGTACAGAGCCATTATCCCCACGCTGTACGTCCCCTCTTCGGCGCTCGCAAGCAGGATATCGTTCATGACCGTCACCTCTTTATCATCGCCTGCATGGAAGCTATCAGATACTGGCGGGTATGCGACGGGAATATCACCATATCCGCATAACCCTTTTCTGCCGCTTCCATCGCGCTGTTTTCGTTTGCGTATACCGCGGCAAACTTGCGTTCCGCCGCTGCGGTATTTTTCGCTTTAGCGATCTCTTTGCCGTACAGCATATAAGCCGCGGCTTTGCTCTCCATCGGCGAGATAGCCGCTTTTTCCCACGCCATGACATAGTCGCATGCGCTCTTGGACGCGAATATCGTATATCCCGCGCCTGCGGTCTTACCGCATACGAGCGTTACTTTTACCACGTCGAGGTTATTGTAAGTATAGATGAGGTCTCCGACGTTCCTTATGAGCGCTCCCGTCTCTTCCGCCGCGCAAGCCGCGGTTCCGGTGCAGGCGACGAGGTTGACTACGGGCACGCCGGCGTTGTCCGCGGTGTTGAGGAAATCGGTTATCTTGGCGGCGCCGAGAGCGGTGAGCTTACCGCTCACGCCCACGACGGCGGCGGTTATGCCGTTGAGCTTTGCAAACGCGGTGACCGCTTCGGGAGCTATACCGCCGCGAAGCTCGAGCACGCTGCCTTCGTCGAATGCGGAAGCGAGCACTGCTTTTACGGACGACGAAGACGTAAGATCCTCGCATACTCTGTTGGGATCGTCTTCCGTCTCGCCCACCACGTCGCACATATCTTCGAGAGCCTCGGATATGAGAGCGCGAAGTTCGCCCGTATCCTTGACGAGGTTGGTCACGACGCCCGTCGTTTTATAGTGATTTTTGGCGCCGGAAACGTCCTTACCGCTCTCGCCCGATATTATGAGAGGCGCAGCGGTGGATATCTTTGCTTTTTCCACGGCTATGAACAGGTCGGAATAATCGGCAAGATAAGTCAGCATGCCGTAGCATTTGCCTGTGACCGCGGTGATCACGGGTACGCTGCCGTACGCCTTGCAGTAAGCCGCGAGGACGGAATCGTAACCGTCGAGCGCGTCCACGCCGTCCAGCACTCTCGCTCCGGCGGAGTCGATAAAGGAGATGAGCGGCAGACCCGCATTGCATGCACGGTCTACGAGATCCGCTATCTTTTTGGCGCCGCGTCCGGAGATACCGCCCGAAAAAACTTCGGGATTGATCGCCAGCACGGCGACATCTCTGTCGTCTACCGTCGCCAGACCGCAGTACACTCCTTCGCCCTTGTATTCCCCGAGCTCGTTCGCTCCGCCGATAAACGCGCCGAGTTCGACGAACGACTGCTCGTCGATAACGGCGTCTACGACTTCGCGTACCTTTTTAGTTGCACGGGCGTAAGAACCGAGCGCGCTTTTCAATCCGGTACTCATTGTAAAACTAAAACCTCCGTTACAAAGTTTCCTTTAATTGGGATTATACACCAAATCACGATGAAATACAAGCGTATTTACGCCCTTTCGCCGTAATTGAGCGTCACATATTTCTCAGGTATTCGATCTCTTCCTTCGTCAGTTTGCGGTAAGAGCCTCTGTCCACGCCGCGCAGACGGAGATCTCCTATCGCCACACGTTTGAGGAAAGTCACCTGTTTGCCGAGAGACTCGAACATACGGCGGACCTCACGGTTCAGTCCCTCGCGTATGGCTATCTCCACCGACGATATGTTCGCCTTGGCGTCGTAAGACAGCAGCTTCGCGCGGCACTTGCCCGTGCGGCGACCGTCCAGAACCACTCCGCGGCGAAGGGTCGCAAGCTCGTCCTCCGTGACTTTGCCTTCCACCTTAGCGGTATACACCTTTTCTATCTCGTTCGCGGGGTGCGTTATGCGGTTGCAGAGATCGCCGTCCGTCGTAAGGATGAGCAGACCTTCGGTATCGTAATCCAGCCGCCCTACCGGGAACAGACGCGTATCCGGATAATCGCCGCGCACTATGTCGATGACCGTTTTTCTGCCGCGATCGTCGGACACCGTGGTCACGCAGCCCTTCGGTTTGTTGAGCATGAGATACACATGTTTGGACGGAAGAGAAAGCCGCCGTCCGTTCACCGTAACGACGTCGTCTCCGCTTATCTGCGTGGAAAGATCGGTGACGACTTTGCCGTTCACCGCGACTTCCCTTCTTTCTATGTACTCTTCGCATTTGCGGCGGCTCGCGAGCCCGCATTCCGCCAGAAATTTATTTATCCGCATACATATATTTTAATGCAAATCGCGGACGAAAGCAAGCCATTTGACGACAAAATCGCCCGTTTCCGGGCGATTTTATCCTTTTTCGCCAAGTTTAGCGAATGCCTCTTCCATAAGAGCGCAGCTTTCCTCAAACATCGGTCCGCAATCAAGCACCACGCAGACGAGCGAAACTCCCTCTCTTTCGGCGGATGACACCAGACAGCGCCCCGCCTTTTTCGTATAGCCCGTTTTTATCCCCGTCGCGCCGTCGAACAATGACAGCATTTTGTTCTTGTTCGTCATGGATCTGTTGTATCCGCGGTCGGCATACGGGCAGCCGTCGTACTTTTTCGTACCGACGATCTTTGCGAACATCTCGTTCTTCATCGCGTACGCGCTTATGAGAGCGAGATCGCGGGCGGTGGAATAATGATCGTCGTCGGGCAGACCGTGAGGATTGGCAAAGTGCGAGAAACGCGCTCCCGCTTTCCTTGCGGTCATGTTCATCAGAGTGCAGAAATCCTCCGTACTGCCCGAAACGGCGCATGCGAGAGCCACGGCGCAGTCGTTGCCCGAACGCAGCATTAGCCCGTAAAGCAGATCGATATACCTCAGCTTCTCCCCCTTTTCCAGGTAGACCGAACTGCCTTCCACCCCTACCGCCTCGTCGGGTATCTCCACCTCTTTCTCAAGATCGGAAACGTTTTCGATGACGGTTATCGCCGTGACTATCTTGGTCGTGCTGGCTATGGGGCGGCGCTCGTCCGCATTCTTTTCGTACATCACCCTGCCGCCGACGCACTCTATCACTATCGCGCTCGCGGCGCTCGAAGAATATGCGCGGGCGACGGCGGGACGGGAAAATGCCGCAAGGCAGAATGCGACAGCCGCGAGCAATGCCGCCGCAATGACTTTACTTTTTGAAAGCCGCAGCATCCGCTATCGCCTCCGCAAGATCGGGCAGCATGGAGAGCGCTTTTTCGATAAGCGTGCTCTCCGCCAGCCTTATCATTTTATAAACGCCGTTCCGCCTGACGAGAAATCCCATAGGCACCACGCTCGCGCCCACGCCGCTTCCTCCCGCGAACGGATACTCGGCTCCGCCTTCGTTCTCTCCGTACTCTCCGCCGCCCGTGAGCATGCCGAGAGTGACTCGGCTTACGGGTATCACGCACGAGCCGTCGGACAGTTCTATCGGTCTGCCTATCACGGTATCGGCGTCGGCAAGAGTCTTTATCCTGTCGAACGCGGTCTCCACCACTCTTTCCACCGGTTTGCGATCGGTATTGAGGATCATGTGTTTTCTCTCCTTTTTTCGCCGCGTTTTACTGCCGAAGAAAGTCGCTTCTTCGCGAAAGCCGCCGCGAAACTATATATAATATTTGCGGGAGAGACTCCTATTATGCCGAAAACGTACAATTTCGCCGCGTTGTCCTTCGCCGTCCGCACGTCGCTGCGGAATTCCACGCGCTGCATGCCTTTGAGCATGGTCACGCCCGCCGCGAGCAGCATACGCACGAACTGCACGGCGAGCGCGCTCTCCGCGTCGAACCCCGCCGCGCCCAGCCGCACTTTCACGAAAAGCGTCTTTACGTCTATGGCTCCGGCAAGCGGATTGTTCAGGTAATTCACTATGGAATCCTTGACGCTCGCGTCCGCAGTAAGCGATATACCTATGCGCTTGCCGTTCGCCTTCAGCCACAAATACCTTTGCGCAGGCATGAATCCGTCCAAAGATATGCGCACGCGTATGACGCTGAGCCCGAATACGTTCACGGTGAGCGTACATTCGTTGGCGAGAATATCCGCTTCCGCACGGATCGACGCACGCCACTCGCCGCACAAAGCGAGCAATACGATAAGAATAACGGTAAAAAGGACCGACATACATATAGTTTGCCGATCCTTGCATCCTATTATTTGTTTTATGCCCGTTTATTTGTCCGCGCCGTCCTTCGCTTCTTCCTCGGCAGCGGGAGTGAGCGTCGCCGCCACAAGCGGAAGCTCCACTTTCTCCACCTTCTCCCCCTCGAGGAACTCGGGAGGCTGTTCTTCTGGTATCTCGAATTCGTTGTAAAGACTATCGTTGTCCACATGCCTGCTTTTGAGCTCTTCGATGCTTTTGAGCAGATCGTCGTAATCGGGCAGATCGTTTATGCTCTCAAGTCGGAAACGTTTGAGGAACTCGTCAGTCGTGCCGTACAGCTTGGGATTACCTATCGCCTCTTTTCTGCCGACGACCTCTATCAGTCCTAAACTGAGGAGCGTCTGCATCGTATAATCGCAGTTTACGCCGCGGATGGACTCCACTTCCAGCTTGGTCACCGGCTGTTTGTACGCGATGATGGCTATCGTTTCCAGCGTGGCTTTGGAAAGTTCCTTTTCCCGTATGGGGTTGAGGACTGCCGCGACCTCATCCTTATAGGCGGGATTGGTGCCGAACTGCAGTTTGCCGTTGTATTCGAGCAGGTGTATTCCGCATTTGCCGCCGAACTTCTTTTTGAGCCGAGTGACCGAAGCTCTTATCTCGCTCTTCTGAAGATCGAGCGCTTCGGCTATCGCTTCCATTTTGAGCGGCTCTCCCGAAAGGAAAAGCAGCGATTCCAGAACATTATCCGTTTTTTCTATATCCATGATGATATCTTTCCCGTGTATATATCGCTTAGGCGGTGGCGGCGCTTTCTTCGCCTACCCGCACGAGATAAATGTCGCCGAATACCTCTTCCTGTTTAGCCGTCAGGAATTGCAGTTTCATGAGCTCGAGAAGAGCCTGGAACGTCGTGATTATCTCGCTTTTAGTCGCGTCCTCGCCGAACAGCTGGTCGAAATGCACGCTGCTCTTTTCGGTGAGCGTTTTTATTATGAACTCCTGTTTTTCCTCCACCGTGAACGGGTCGCGGGCTATCGCCTTCGGCGTAGTATCGAGAGTACGTTTTTCGGCGCGCTCGAAGAGCTTTTTGAGCGCCTCGAACAGACCTTCCATCGTCATGTCTTTAAGCACCGTGCGCTCGTCGCCCACGCTTAAGTCCGGCGCGCGCGAAAAGGTATCCACGGTCTCGCGCGCTTTGAGCTTATCCATCTCGCTTTTATAAAGCTCGTATTCTTCCAGCCTGCGGATGAGCTCGCTGCCGTCGTCCTCATCGCTCTCGCCCTGCGCGACCTCCGGCTTCGGAAGCAACGCTTTTGCCTTGATCTCCAAAAGATACGCCGCCATGCCGAGGAATTCGGAGGCTTTGTCGAGATCCACGCTGTCGATATCCTTTTCTATGAATTCGAGGAACTGACCCGTGATATCCGATATGAATATATCGCATATTCGTATCTTCGCGCGCTTGATGAGATGAAGGAGCAGATCGAGCGGTCCCTCGAACGAATCGAGCTTGACTCTGTAACCGCTGCCTTCGTCCAGCGTGTCCTCGTCGAGTTCGTAATCCTTTATTTCGTCGTTATCCATACTTGATCCCCGTAAGGTCAGAACATTGACCAGCCGCTCTGCCCGATATCGAATATAAGGTTGAACAGTTGCTGCACGCTGCCGGCTATGCCCTTCGAGCCGTAACTCATATAAAGCCCGAGTATATCGATATATTGCAGCCACTCGGGCGCGGCGACGTACGAACTTATATAATACACGGCAAGGTGCAGAGCCACGAGCGCGAAAAGTATATAGCTGCCGTAACGGCGCAGGAACCCTATGAACTTATTGTCGCGGGAAGCATACGCCTCGATTATCTTGAAACCGTCCAGCGCGCCGAGCGGTATGATGTTGAAAAGAAACAACATCACGTTTATCGAAGCGCTGAGCTGAAAGAACCAAAAAAAGAAGTAGTACAAATAAAGCGGTGCTCCGGCACCCAGCGGACCGATAAACATCGTAAGCGCAAGGAAGAAGCAGCTGACTATCATCGCCGCAAGGTTGTACGTCACGCCGGCGATCGCCGTCATGAACAGCCCGCGGCGCGGGACTTTGAAGTTATACGGATTTACGGGCACGGGCTTGGCGTAGCCGAACCCGACGAACAGCAGCATGACAAGACCTATCGGGTCGATATGCGACACGGGATTGAGCGTCAGCCGACCGTTCACCTGAGCGGTAAGATCTCCGTTCCATTTGGCGGCAAGTCCGTGCGCGACCTCGTGCGGAACTATCGCGAAATACACCGCGAGCAAGTATGCGACTATCGCGACGACGGCAAGCGCCGCGTCTCCCATCTGCAATATATTAATTATGAAATACATTCTCTCTCCTGCCGCGTTTATTCCATCCGAAGGAAATTATATCACTTTACGTCGGGTTAGTCAACCGCTTTACCGCACCGCGGGATATTTGCCCGAGCAAAGCGACTCTTTCCGCAAAAAACAGCAGGATACGAGCAGATCGCACGTCGCGCAAGCACAAAAGCGCCCTCGGATAAGAGCGCTTTTGTCGTGAAATTTGTTGTTATGAAATAATGCCGTATCGGTGGGCGTCATCTTCTGCATGCGACACATCCCCGAAAGGGTCGGGTCTACATCCCGTTTATCAGATCGCCCACGATATCGAGATAACTCTTCTCGTGTAAGTCGCTTGTCGTAACGAGATATGTCTCGGCGACGGTTTTCCCGCCGCGGACGGCTTTTATCTTCCCCACTTTACTGCCCGCGGAAAGAGGAAGGGATATATCGCTCCATATTTCGGTAACGAGTTCCGTTTCTTCTTTTTCTCCGCGGCGGGAGAGGACGTAAGCGTTCTCTACGGGAGCGACGGTCACACTGCCCTCCTTGGATCCCGGCACCTCGAGCGGCGAGCCGAACGGAACTCCGCCGAATATCACCTGCTCGGTAGCCCAACCGGCGAAACCGTGATCGAACAGCTTCGCCATTTCCGCATTGCGCGATTTGGAAGTCTCCGCTCCCGTTATCACGCCGATCAGCCGCGTCCCCCCTCTTTCGGCGGTCGCACTCAGACAATACATGGCTTCGTTCGTGAACCCCGTTTTACCGCCGTCGCAACCTTCGTAAGAACGGATCATGCGGTTGGTATTCGTGAGCGTCGTCACGCGCCCCGAGGGATGGACGAGATCGAACATCCACTCGCGCGAATAATCGAAAAATCCCTTATGCTTTATAAGCTCGCCGAACATCACGGCGGCATCTCTCGCGCACGAATATTGGTTGGGCGCCGGCAGCCCCGTGCAATTGACGAAATTGGTATCCTCCATGCCCAGAGCGGCGGCACGTTCGTTCATACGCTCCACGAAAGCGTCTACGCTTCCGCTCATGCGCTCGGCAAGCGCCACGCAGGAATCGTTTGCGGAAGCAACGACCACGGACTTTATAAGTTCGCCCGCACGGTAATCCGCATGCGCGTCGAGAAACGCCTGGCTCCCGCCCATGGACGAAGCGTTCTCGCTGACGGTCAGCATCTCGTTCTCCGAAAGTTCTCCCGCGTCCATGCTCTCGAAAGTAAGCAGCAGCGTCATGATCTTTACCATGCTCGCTATCGGACGATGCTCGCGGGCGTTTTTCTCCGCCAACACGGTGCCGGTACGCGCTTCGACAAGCACATAAGCCGGGGCTTCGGTCGTCGGCTCCGCGGCGGAAGCCGTGAGCGGGACCGAACCCGCGATGACAAGCGCAGCGGCAACGAGCAGCGACGCCACAAGCAGCGATCTCTTTTTCATTACGATCCTCCTCTTTTGTCCTATCATGCGCCGCGCCGCGGAAAAATATGTAAAGTCAGAGGAAGAATGAAAACAACACGGCGAAAAGCGACCTCAAAAGTACGAGCACTACGCAAATCGCCGCGATCGCGGCAGCCTTTTTAAGGACGCTCAAAAGCGGTACGCCGCAACCGTATCTGCGTTTTTCGGCAGCCGCTTCGGCGAGCATGGCGAACAGCGCCGCCCACGCAAAGTCTATAAGAAGCGAAATGACGATCTGCGACATTACGAGCGGAAGAGCGAGTACCCCGAATGTCCGCATAACGAGAACGACCGTCGCTCCCTGAAAAAACCCCAGAGCAACGGTGAACGCCGCCGTAATTATGACCGAATAGGCAAATCTGCCCACGAAACACATCACGGCAATAGCGGCTATCGTAAACAGCAGCAACGGAAAGATATATCCCGCGTATGCCGCCTGCGTAATGAGCGCGTACAGACCGCCGTTCACGCTCGCAAGAGCCTCCTCGGGATCGATGGGTTTGAGCGAGGACAACACACCCATCACCAGACCGAGCACGAGAAAGCATGCAAAGAATACCAATTTGCGCCAACGCGCTTTTACGAATTGTACGGCGCCGTCCGTTTTTGCCGTTATATAATATTTTACGTTAAGCGAGGACATATTGCAAACTATGCAATAAACGCAAAATATATGTATATTTCTGATGTATTATGTCTGTAATAGTATATATTACAGCATCCATTCGGCATATACCGCGTATCCTCGCGAGGGATCTTCGGTGAAAACGTGGGTCACGGCGCCCGCAAGTTTGCCGTCCTGCAATATGGGGCTGCCGCTCATACCCTGGAGTATCCCGCCCGTTTTTTCGAGAAGTTCCCTGTCGGTTATGCGTATGACCATGCTTTTTTCTCTGCGTTCGCGTCCCGAACTCGTTTTCACTATTTCTATGTCGTACATACCGCGTTCATGCCCGACGGTCGTGCAAAGTATCGCCTTTCCGGGCTTCACTTCGTCATGGCAAAGCACCTCGCATTCCTCTCCCGCGACCGGCGAGAACATGTCGCCCGATAGCCCGAAAATATCGTTTATCAGAATATTGCCTATCGGGCTGCTGCCCGAACGTCTGCCTATCAGTCTTCCCGCGCTGCCTTCCGACGGCAGCTTTGCCCCTATTATCTCGGAAGAATATATATACCCGTATGCCGCGGCGATATCCGCGCCCGTATCGTCGGTCACCGCATGCCCGAGCGCACGGTACGAGCCGTCTTTTTTCTCAAACGTCACGGTGCCGAGTCCGGATACGCCCGTCCCGGATATCGTTTCTACCGCGCCACAGCTTTCACCGAGCGAAGCTATGGCTTTACCGTCCGAATATAATTCTATATTTACCGGATATCCGCCGAGGTACACAGTCTCCGCGCTCTCCGCCGCTTCGGCAAACGCATCCGACGGCGTCGCAAGGAACGCCGCCGCGAATGCCGCGATCAACAGAGCAGCCATTGCCGCACATCTTATCGTCTTCGCACACATGCTCTTAGTAATGCGTAGCCGCGCCTTCATTATTCCGTGCTTGCACCTGTAATTTTTTGCAAAAAATTTTCCGCGACCGAAGCGGGACGCGGAAATAAGTTATCATAAAATAATATAATACCGAACCGCGGTTCAGTTGCCCGGACGATCGGATTGGCTTATATCGCGTTTGAATCCGTCGCTCCACGCTTTGAGCTCTTCGGCGGCGCGGCGCGCGGCGGCGCTCACTTCTCCCGCTCCCGAGAGACGCGTTATCTCGTCTATCATGCCTTCGCGATCCAGCCTGCGCACCGCGGTGCTCGTAGTGTAACCGTCCGTGGTCTTGCTTATAAAGTACTGGCAGTCCGCCATAGACGCGATCTGCGCCAAATGCGTAACGCAGAATACCTGACTGCGGCGCGAGATGTCCGCAAGTTTTTCCGCGACCTCCAACCCCGTTTTACCGCTGATACCCGTATCTATCTCGTCGAATATCATGGTATCGACGCCGCCGTAACGCCCTGCGATCACTTTGAGCGCAAGCATGAAACGCGACATCTCGCCGCCCGAAATGATCTTTACCAGAGGCAAAAGCTGCTGGCCGGGGTTCGGAGAAAGCAGGAACTCGATGTCGTCCGCACCGTGCGGTCCGAAATTACCTTCAAACTCGTCGCGTTCGGGCAACGGCGCGAATGCGACTTCGAATACCGAATTCGCCATGCCGAGATCCCCGAGCTCGGATATCACGTCTTTTTCCAGCCGTTTTGCGCCTTCGCGGCGCACAGCGGAAAGTTTTTTACAGAGCTTACAGCACTCGCCGAGCAGCTTCTCTTCTTCCGCTTTCAGCCGCTCATACTCCTCGTCGCCCGACGAGAGCAACGCATACTCCGAATTAAGCTGTTCCAATTTATCGGGCAAAGCGTCGAGATCGCCGTACTTGCGTTTGAGCGAGCGCAACTTCGCGAGCCTGTTTTCCGCCTCTTCGAGATCGTGTTCGTCGAAATCCACTTCGGACAAAAGGTCTTTAAGCGTACCCGCGATATCCTCCGCTTCCACGGCAAGATCGCCCAAACGGCGGTCAAGCTCGGCGTAAGACTCGGAAAGTTTATCTATGCCCGAGAGCATGCGGCTCGCTTCGTACAAGCCGTCGAGCGCACGTCCCTCGCCCGAAAGCGCGTCCTCCGCTCCCTCGAGAGCTGTCTTTATCTTCTCGCCGTGCATCGCGCGGGTGCGGAACTCGGTAAGTTCTTCCTCTTCGCCGCGCTTTACGGCGGCAGACTCTATCTCGTTTATCTGATACGCGAGCATGTCCATGCGCTGCAACCGCTGCTCGGCGTTGCCGAGCGCTTCCGCACGCGCGCGCACGTCGTCGTACTCCGCGCATTTTTCGCGCAGCTCCGCCGTCAAAGCCGCGGCGGGATCTCCTATGTACGCATCGAGTATGTTAAGATGCTCGCTCTTTTTACCGAGCACCTGATATTCGTTCTGTCCGCAGATATCCACAAAACGGCTCATGACGCTTTTGAGCATTTTCACCGTGACGCTCCTGCCGTTTATACGGATGTCGTTTTTACCGTCGGCATAAAATTTGCGCACGACTATCATCTCTTCGTCGGCGTCTATGCCCAGCTCGCCGAGAAAAGCCGTTTTTTCAGACGAAGAAAAGACGAACAGTCCCTCGACATATCCGCTGTCCTCGCCGCCCGAAAGCATCGTTTTGTCGTACTTGCCGCCCATGAGCAGCATGAGCGCGTCCACTATTATGGATTTGCCCGCGCCCGTTTCGCCGCTGAGCACATTGAGCTTATCGGAAAATTCGAGTTCGGCGTCGCGAATGAGCGCAAGATTTCTTATCGCGATCCGTTGAAGCATATCAGAGCATCTCCCGCAGTTTGTCCGCTATCTCTTTCGCCGACTCCGTCGTGCGCGCCACGGCGAGAACGGTATCGTCGCCCGCCACGCAGCCGAGCACCTCGGGTTCTTCCAGCCTGTCCACATTCATGCCCACGGTAGACGCTCCGCCGGGGACCGTTTTGATTATCACGAGATTCTGCGCCGAAGTTATGGAGAGCACGGCGTTGCGGTAGATGTTTGCGATATTGGAAAGATAATGCTTTTCCTTGCCGCCCGCCCTGACGTATCTCTGCCTGCCGCCGTCGCTCGTCTTCACCAGACCGAGCTCTTTTATATCGCGTGAGACCGTCGCCTGAGTGACGTTGAAGCCTGCCGCGACGAGAGCGTTCGCAAGCTCCTCCTGCGTCTCTACCGGACGTTCCGCTATGATCTCGAGTATTTTAAGATGTCTTGCATTGCGTGCCATTTTCCTCTCCTTATTTAGCCAATCCGAGCTTTTGCGTGAGCCTTCCGTAAAATTCGAAATCGCAGTGCGTCACGAGCTTTGCGGTATACTTCGACAAACGCACCGTCATGGAACGGGTATTGTCGCTCGCCACTATACCGTCCGTTATCACGCTCCCCTCTTCGCCGCCCGTCACGGTGACGGGTTCTCCGTTGCCCGCTATCACGGGGCGCGCCGAGAGCTGATGGCAGTTCATCGGCAGAAGGAGCAGACAAGGCACGTCGGGCGCTATTATGGGCCCGCCCGCACTGAGCGCCCAACCCGTAGAACCCGTGGGAGTGCTGACTATAAATCCGTCCGCCTTGTATTTCGCGACATGCGAGTCGCCCACTTTGACGGAAACGTCTACCGTCTTACCCAGGCTGCGTTTATAAAACACGACCTCATTGAGCGCATGATAAGTCTTTCCGCCCGCTTCCACGGACAGCATCGCGCGCTCACTGACCGACCATTCCCCGCTCGAAAGCATTTTCACGACTTCGCGGGCGGCGTCGCCTTCCGCCGTCATCGTCGTAAGGAAGCCCATGCCGCCGAGATTGACTCCGAGCACGGGCACTCCCGCGGGAGCGGCAAACGCCATTGCGGAAAGTATCGTGCCGTCTCCGCCGAGCGATACGATGACATCCGGCTTCGGATCGCAATCGTTTCCGAAGACGGGCACGCCTCGGACGCTCCCTCGGGCGGACTCATGCACGGCGACGTCCATGCCCTCCCGCAGCAGCAGGTCTGTCAGCTTTTTTGTGAAGGAGAGACCTATATCCCTCTCCGCATTTGCGTATATTCCCGTAAGCATACTGAAATTATACAATAAATTTTATAATTATTCAAGATTTACGCGCCGTTTTCGGCAAAATTATTTTTCTTTAGTCTCGAGATATCCCGCGACGATCTTTTTCAGCCGCTCCGCAGTGAGCCCGTTATCAGCATAAGCCGCCGCCGCTGATCTGCGGTCACAGAATTCGTCCTTGAATCCCATGCACACGCACCCGCATTTTGCGCCCGCCGCGTTAAGCGCGTCAAGCACGCTCTCGCCGAAACCGCCGCGGAGCACGTTCTCTTCCAGCGTTATGACCAGATCTCCTTCCGCAGACGCTTCGCGCAATGCTTCGGCGTCGAGCGGTTTGACGAATCTCACGCTGTAAACATTCGCGGTAATGCCTCGCGTCAGCTCGATCATGTTCGGTCCAACGGCGAAGATATATACGCCGTTGTCCGCGCGGGAAAGCCTTTCCCACCTGCCGAATTCTATGTCCGCAGGCTCATCGTCCGACGACTGAGTATAGCCTTTGGGATAGCGTATGGCGAGAGGACCTCTTTCGTAGTTCGCCGACCAGTCTATCATTTTCGCGAGGTCTTTGCCGTTGCGCGGAGCCATCACGCACATACCCGGTACCGCGGTAAGATAACCGAGGTCGAACAGTCCCTGATGCGTAACGCCGTCCGAACCCGCCGCGCCCGCTCTGTCGATGAGAAAACGTACCGGCAGCTTGTTGATGCCTACATCGTGCAATATCTGGTCGAACCCGCGCTGAAGGAAGGTGGAATATACCGCAAAATACGGTTTCAGACCTGCCGCCGCCATCCCGGCGCACATCGTTACCGCATGCTGTTCGGCTATGCCGACGTCGTAACATCTGTCCGGAAAACGCTCGCGGAACGGTACCAGCCCCGTGCTCGGCAGCATTGCCGCGCTTGTACAGACCACGTTTTCGTCGCGGCTACCGAGAGCGACCATCCTTTCGGCGACCACGTCGGAAAATTTAAGCAGGTTCTCCTTTTCGCCCGTAACGCCGTGGTACTTTACGGGATCGTGCTCCGCTTCGTAAAAACCGCTGCCCTTGCGCGTTATAACGTGAAGGAGCACGGGAGCGTCGAAACTCTTTACCTGATTGAGGATATACACGAGCTCGCCTATATCGTGCCCGTCGAAAGCGCCGTAATACTTGATGCCCAGCTGCTCGAATATACGCACATTGAGCACCTGCTTTTTGACGGCGTTTTTCACGCGCTCGGTGACACGCACGAGCGCGGGCCCGACGAGCGGTATACCGTCTATCCCCCGTTTGAATTTCGTTTTGAGCACTTTATATTTGCGGCTGAGCCTGAGTTTACCGAAGTAGGATGAGATCGCTCCCACGTTGCGGGAAATGGACATCGCGTTGTCGTTGAGTATGATCAGCATGCGGGTGCCCGAAGCGCCTATGTCGTTGAGCGCCTCGTAAGTCATACCGCCCGTGAACGCGCCGTCTCCTATCACGGACACGACGTTGTATTTTTCCTTTTTCAGATCGCGGGCGCGGGCAAGCCCCAGCCCTACGGACAGCGACGTGCTGCTGTGCCCCGTCGTGAATGCGTCGTACTCGCTTTCGGACATGTTCTCGAAACCGCTCACTCCGCCGTCCGTGCGCAAAGCGCGGAACGCTTCACGCCTGCCCGTTATGAGTTTATG
>DXHS01000103.1 GCA_019113275.1 Candidatus Protoclostridium stercorigallinarum | reverse complement strand
TTGATACGCTCTCCCTCCCGGACGGGCGGGATACCGCACTTTTCCAGCGAAGGCAGCGCGTCGTAAGTCGGGCTGAAATGTATCGCATATATCTTTACGCCCGCTTCTTCCGCGAGGCGCGCGCCTTCCTCGGCGACCATGTGCGCCGTACCCGAGGGAAAACTGCAATCTACGAGCGCAAGCTCGCTGCCGCTACAGAACTCGACCAGCTTGTCCGTATACTTCGCGTCCGCCGTATAGACGAAGCTACTGCCGTCCTCCGTCACCTTGACGGCATACGTTTCGAGCGGATGAACGGTACGGCAGAATTCGAAGCTCATATCGCCCACCCGCACGCGGGCGCCCTCGTTTATCACGCGGACGTCGTGAGCGGGCGCGTTTTTGAGAAGAGTGAAACACTCGCTCGGCGTGGGCGGACAGTAAATGAGGTGCCTGCCCGGGCAGTACGCGAGCGGCAATGCGTCGCAGAAATGGTCGTAATGCAGATGCGACAGGATAAAAGCGTCTACGTCGCTTAATTTTATATACTTTTGCAAAAGCGAGAGCGAGCCGCTGCCCATGTCGAGAACGACGTTCGCGCTCCTGCCGCGCACGAGATAGCACGCCGAAGCGCAGCCGGGCGCGGGATATGCGCCGTAAATGCCCACGGGGATTATTTCCATTATGTCACCTCCGCACACAAATATCGTGATGACCGTGTGTTCAAAATTTACGCTACCACAAAACGGACGATTTGTCAATATGTTTTGCGAAAATTTTTATATAAATATTTTTGCGAAAACTATTGATTATAACGCGATCATGGTATATACTTAGTATGTAAGCAAAATGCCTGCGGCTCACGTCAGTTGCAAATATTTAACCTCAACTATCAAAAGGGCTCATGGTACCGTTCGTATGCATTATGTCAGGCCTCGGTAACCGACTGCAAGACTACGACTTGCACTCGCAGTGGAAGACAGACGGCATAGACTGCCTGCCCACCTGCCATTGGCGGGTTAGTATAGGCAATGCGACGGTCCTCGCGGGTGAAATTTTAAGGCGTCCCCTCCGAAAGGAGCGGACGCCGTTTTTGTTTTACCCGAGATGTCAGAGCACTTTCTTTATACGCTCGAGCGCCTCTTTAGTGTTTTCGTAAGTGTTGAACGCGGTAAGGCGGAAGAAGCCTTCGCCGTTCCTGCCGAAGCCCGAACCCGGAGTTCCCACGACATTCGCTTCTTTAAGGAACCTGTCGAAGAACGTCCAGCTGTCCGTGCCGCATTTGAGCCAGATATACGGCGAGTTCTTCCCGCCCGTATGGTATATCCCCATCTCGCCGAGAGCGGCGGATATGAGATCGGCGTTCTTCCTGTACGCCGCGATGTTCTCCATGTTCTGCTTTATGCCCTCGTCGGAATACGCCGCTTCCGCCATGCGCTGCTGGATGTAGCTCGTGCCGTTGAACTTGGTCGACTGTCTGCGCGCCCACATCTTGGCGAATTTGCCGCCGCAAAGCTCGTCGGGCACCACGGTGTAGCCGCAGCGCACGCCCGTGAATCCCGCAGTTTTGGAGAAGGAGCAGAGCTCTACCGCGCACTCGCGCGCGCCGTCCACCGCGAATATGCTGCGGGGCACGTTATCGTCCGTTATGAACGCCTCGTACGCCGCGTCGTAAACGATTATCGCTCCCTGCTTTGCCGCATAGTCCACCCACTTTTTAAGACCGTCGTAAGTGAACGCGGAGCCCGTGGGATTGTTGGGCGAGCAGAGATATATGATGTCGCACTTCACGCTGTCGTCTGGGAGCGGCGCGAAGCCGTTTTCCTCGGTGGCGTCGCAGTAGATTATCTTCCTGCCGCTCATGATGTTGCTGTCCACGTACACGGGGTACACTGGATCGGGCACGAGCACGACATTGTCGCGGTCGAACATATCGACTATGTTTCCGCAGTCGCTCTTGGCGCCGTCCGAAACGTGTATCTCGTGCGGAGACACCTTCACTCCGAAACGGGCGTAATACGCGCTAATGCGCTCGCGCAGGAAGTCGTAGCCCTGCGAATCGGGGCTGTAACCGCGGAATGTCTCCGCGTTGCCCATCTCCGCCATCGCTTTCATGCCCGCTTCTACCACGCAGGGCGCGAGCGGACGGGTAACGTCGCCTATGCCCATGCGGATGAGCTTCGCCGAAGGGTTCTCCGCCGTATATGCGGAAACGCGCTTGGAGATCTCCACGAACAGATAGCTGTCTTTCACGTTATCGTAATTTGTATTGAGTTTCATTTCTTTCCTGCCTTTCTGCGGTTTTCCTTATGCCCGAGCGCAGCCGCCACGAACGCCTTGAATATGGGCTGCGGACGGTGCGGTCTGCTCTTGAACTCGGGGTGATACTGCACGCCGATATAGAACGGATGGTTGGGCAGCTCCACGGATTCGACGAGGTCGTTCTGCGGGTTGCGCCCGCCGATGACAAGCCCGAGGCGAGTGAACTCCGCGCGGTACGCGTTATTGAACTCGAAGCGGTGACGGTGACGTTCGTACACCGTGGATGCTCCGTCGTATATGCGGGAGAGCAGCGTGCCCGGAGCCACTTCGCACTCGTATGCGCCCAGGCGCATGGTGCCGCCCGTGTTCTCCATGCCGTGCTGACCTTCCATGAAGTCGATGACTTTGTCCGGAGAATGGTGGTCGAATTCGCGGCTGTTGGCTTCGGGCAAGCCCGCGACGTGGCGGGCGAACTCGATGACCGCTATCTGCATGCCGAGGCAGATGCCGAAGTAAGGTACTCCGTTCTCCCTCGCGTACTTCGCCGCGACTATCATGCCTTCGATACCGCGGTCTCCGAAGCCGCCGGGTACGAGTATGCCGTCCGCGCCCGCAAGGCGCTCCGCCGCGTTGTCCTCGGTGAGCTTTTCGCTGTCCACCCAATCGATGTTTATCTTGGCGCCGCTCGCTATACCGCCGTGCGTGAGCGCTTCGATGATGGAGAGGTATGTATCGTACATGTGCGTATACTTGCCGCATATCGCTATCGTCACGTCCTTATCGCGGGCGCGAGCCATTTCCAGCATGCGCATCCAATCGGTAAGGTCGGGAGGATTGTCGGGCAAGCCGAGGCGGCGGCTGACCACCTCGCATATCCTGCTCTCTTCCAGCATGAGAGGCGCTTCGTAAAGCAGTTTCACGTTGCGGTTCTCTATGACGCAGTCGGGGAAAACGTTGCACGTCAGCGCGATCTTGCGCTTGATGCTCTCATCCAGCCTGTCGTCGCAGCGGCATACGATGAGGTCGGGCTGTATGCCCAGGCTCTGCAGTTCCTTCACCGAATGCTGCGTGGGTTTGGACTTCACTTCCCCGCTGGATTTTATGACGGGTACGAGAGTGACGTGTATGTAGATACAGTTCTCCCTGCCCACTTCGTTGCCCACCTGGCGTATCGCTTCGAGGAAAGGAAGGCTCTCGATATCGCCTATCGTGCCGCCGATCTCGGTGATGACGACGTCCGCACCGTCCTTTTTCGCGACAGAATACACGAAGCGTTTGATCTCGTTGGTTATATGCGGGATGACCTGTACCGTTTCGCCGTTATACACGCCGTTGCGCTCGTTGTTGAGCACGTTCCAGTACACTTTGCCCGTCGTGAGGTTGGAGAACTTATTGAGGTTCTCGTCTATGAACCGCTCGTAATGCCCGAGGTCGAGGTCGGTCTCCGCGCCGTCCTCGGTGACGAACACCTCGCCGTGCTGGTACGGGCTCATCGTGCCGGGGTTTATGTTGATATACGGGTCG
>DXHS01000102.1 GCA_019113275.1 Candidatus Protoclostridium stercorigallinarum | reverse complement strand
CGCTTTCTTCGCCGCCGCGCTCCTTTCGCTCGAGCGCGATCCCGAAGACATATCCGCCGCTCTCGCAGAAGGCGTCCGCGCCGGAGCCGCCTGCGCACAGTCATCCGCGTCGCATCTTTAGTTCGTTCCTTGCGCACGGCGAAGCGTGCGCTTCGTCCACACGCGAAAAGCGCGGCTTTTCGGCGTAAAGTCACGTTTCGGAGTCGCCGCGGGGTCACCCTGCGGCGACCGCTAACGCTACGCCCGCTTCCGAGAACGCGCCTTTCCATCCGAAAATCTCGCGGTTTCGCTGCCGATTACTTAGAAGTTTCTTTACGCGTTAAGTTACTTCGTTTCTGCTGCGAATTCAGCAAAAGTTTCTGCACGCGTTAAGCTACTTCGTTTCTGCTGCGAATTCAGCAAATGTTTCTTTACGCGTTAAGCTACTTCGTTTCTGCTGCGAATTCAGCAAATGTTTATTTGCGTGTTCAGTTACTTCGATTTAATTGCGAATACTATAAATACTTATTTGCGTATTTTGTTTTTGCGGTATTGGTTTAAGTTTCTCGGGAAAGGGAGCGCGAGGGAAAACCCTCTCTTTGCCCAAAGAGGGGTTTTCCCTCGCATTACATTTACCAAAAACCCTTAATAATTCTCGCGGCGGAGCATGAAGTAGGACTGCGGGTGATTGCAGGTCGGGCAGACTTCGGGCGCCTTTTTGCCGATCACGATGTGACCGCAATTGATGCACTGCCAGATTGCGTCGCCGTCGCGGGAGAATACGAGCCCGCCCTCGATGTTCGCGAGCAGCTTACGGTAACGCTCCTCGTGCGCCTTTTCGATCGCGCCCACGAGCGCGAACTTAGCGGCTATCTCGGTAAAGCCCTCCTCGCGCGCCTCTTTCGCGAAACGGTCGTACATATCCGTCCACTCGTAGTTCTCACCCGCCGCAGCGTCCGCAAGATTATCCGTAGTCGTGGGAACGGACCCGCCGTGCAGGTACTTGAACCACAGCTTGGCGTGCTCCTTCTCGTTGCCCGCGGTCTCTGCAAATATCTCGGATATCTGCACATACCCGTCCTTCTTCGCCTGCGAAGCATAATAGCCGTACTTCGTGTACGCCTGGCTCTCGCCCGCAAACGCCGTCATCAGATTCTTTTCCGTCTTCGTTCCTTTGAGTTCTTTCATGAGATATTCTCCTTTTATATTTTTTTTGCATCGGCACTCGGTGCAGATGCTGTTTTCATTTGTTTGGCGCACTCGGCGCAGACACCCGTAAAAGACAGCTGAACGTTTTCTATCTCGAACCCGCTGTCGTTCACGAACATGCGGCTGAGCTCGCCGTCACCCCTCTCTATATCCGAAACGCGCCCGCACACGCGGCAGCGTATGTGGTAATGCCCATCCGTACGCGAATCGTAACGTCCGACGTCCCGCGGGAGATCCACACCGAGTATCGTGCCGTGCGCGGCTTCGTCTTTGAGTATGCGGTATACCGTCGCTTTGCTCACGGTCGGGAAAAGGGTGTGCACTCTTTCGTACACCCTCTCCGCGCTCGGATGTTCGCCCTCCAGCGACGTCAGCACGTCCATTACCCGCTTGCGCTGCAACGTGTTCCTTTGCATGTTATGCCGCAATGCTCCTTAATGATAATCGTTATCATTATAGTAACATATAACGCGGCTTTTGTCAAGAGAATATCCGCGGCATAAAACCGACGGGCGCAAAAACATCAGTTATCGCTTTTATCTTTTTTGCACAAGCTCCGTATAAACATGATAAAAAAGAGCACCATGCCTGCGGCAAGTATGGCGTGCGCTATACCAGCGATGCCGGATATTGCGGCATCTGCGCCGTCTGATATATCGCTTCCGGACATTCGGATATATCCGCGAACGATCAGCATTACTACGGTGAATACCGTACCCGCTATGTATATAAAGTAAGTCGGTTTAGCCAATTTGCTTTCCGACAGCGCAAAAAGCTTTTCAAATACCGCGGCGATGAGAAAACCTCCGCAGCCGAGAGCGAACGTCATCGGATGCGTAGCCGCCATCGCCGTACCTCCCGTACCGAAAGAAAGCATCATGCCGTGATATACGATGCCTACGATAAGACCTAACGCCGCGAATACCGCGGCGGTGATCGCCAAAACTTTTATCCTCATAAGTACCTCCTGCAGGCAACATTACCCGCCTTCCGCTAAATCGTTATAAGAACATTATACAACTATCGCGGAATATGTCAAGCGATAACGGAAAACGGCGGCAATGCCGCCGTCCGTTATTTGAGGTTTTCGGGATTGAGAGCCGCGAGCGAAGGAAGGACGAACAGTCCGTCTTTGCGGATGAGGATGTCGTCGAACCATATCTCGCCGCCGCCGAACTCGGGCGTCATGACGAGGACGAGATCCCAATGCACCGCGCTTTGGTTACCGTTGTATGCGTCGTCGTAGCAGCAGCCGGGCGTGAAGTGGATGGAACCTGAGATCTTTTCGTCGAAGAGGATGTCCCCCATCGCTTTGGTTATGAAGGGATTGACGCCGATCGCGAACTCGCCCACATAGCGCGCGCCCTCGTCGGTATCGAAAATGGCGTTTATCTTTTCGGGGTAATTGCCGGTAGCCGAAACTATCTTACCGTTTTTGAATTCGAGGGACACGTTCTCGAACTTCGTACCGTTTTCGATGGAAGGGACGTTGTAGGTTATGCGACCGTTCACGCTGTCTTTTACGGGAGCGGAATATACCTCGCCGTCGGGGATGTTCATGTGTCCCGAGCACTTGACCGCGCCTATGCCTTTTATCGAGAAAGTCAGGTCGGTGTCCTTGGCTACGAGGCGGACTTTATCCGTCTTGTCCATGAGCGCTTTGAGCGCGTCCATGGCTTTATCCATTTTGGCGTAGTCCATGCAGCAGACGCGGAAGTAGAAGTCCTCGAAAGAATCCGTGGGATCGCCCGAGAGCTGCGCCATGGAGTCGTTGGGCCAGCGGAGCACTACCCAGCGGGTGTTCTTGACGCGCATCTCGTGATGCACGGGATAGGAATACAGGCGGGAGTATATGCCCGCTTTATCCTCGGGCACGCCCGAAAGGTCGTAGGCGTTCTCGTTGCCGCGCACGCCGATGTAGCAGTCCATTTTGCTCATGCGGTAACCCGCGAAATCGGCGAGCATTTTGCTGTGCTCTTCGCTCGTGCCCGAACGCAAAGCGGCTTCCACCTTGCCTTTATACGTTTCGGCGAACGGGTACGCGCCCGCCGCGTATACCTGACGGATAAGCTCCTCGGTAAATTCCGCGGGAACGTCGGTGGTCTCTATAAGTACTTTGTCGCCCGGCTTTGCCGCCACGGAATAGTTGACGAGGTTGCTTGCGAGCGTTTTCATTCTCGGATCGAACATGTTATGCCTCCTTGTGTATCGCCTTGTTATTATGCGCAAATGCCGCGGCAAAAACCGCACGGCGCGCGAGGGCGATCTCTTTTCCGCAGATAAGTATAGCAGGATTTTTTTCAATAGTCTACAAAATTTTTCAAAATAGTGGTCAAATCAGTAGAAATTTATAAAGTAAAGTAGTATACTATAAATCGACAAAAGTCAAAAAGAAACGTATGGAGGAATTTTATGCCTTTAGTAACCAGTACCGAAATGTTTAAGAAAGCATACGCAGGCGGCTACGCCATCGGCGCTTTCAACGTAAACAACATGGAGACCATCCAGGGTATCGTTTCCGCCGCAAAGGAAGAGAACGCTCCCCTTATCCTTCAGGTCTCGAGCGGCGCTCGTAAGTATGCGAACCCCATCTACCTCCGCCACCTCATCGAAGCGGCTGTGGAAGATACGGGTCTTCCCATCGTCATGCACCTCGACCACGGCGATACGTTCGAGCTTTGCAAGGACTGCATCGAGAACGGCTTCACCTCCGTCATGATAGATGCAAGCGCCCATCCGTTCGAGGAGAACATCAAGATCACGAAGAAGGTCGTCGAGTACGCTCACGATCACGGCGTAGTCGTCGAAGCCGAGCTGGGCAAGCTCGCCGGCATCGAGGATGACGTCAAGGTCAAGGACGCAGACGCGGCTTACACCGATCCCGATCAGGTGGAAGAGTTCGTCGGCAGAACGGGCGTCGACTCCCTCGCCATCGCCATCGGCACCAGCCACGGCGCATATAAGTTCAAGGGCGAAGCAAAGCTCCG
>DXHS01000101.1 GCA_019113275.1 Candidatus Protoclostridium stercorigallinarum | reverse complement strand
TCGATAAATGCTCGCTACAAGGAGATGTGATTTTCGAGCTGTTTCCCGGCAGTGGCCTCCTGCGCAGCCGTAGTGACTCCTACGGCAAGCGTGACACGCAAGGGAAACAGCTGAAAAGCGCGCTCATTTGTAGTGTTCTATTGAGGTTGGTACCGGGTACCGAAGACCGTCGCTGAATGCGGTTTTGTAAAAGAAAAGTACGGGCACGACGAGCATGTCCGTACTTTTGCCGTTTGTTCGGCTTTAACCTTTATCGTTCTCGCTCATATCCTTTAAGTAGTCGAGGAATATCCTGCAGCTTGCCACGTTGGTGGCGAGGGGGATATCCATGACGTCGCACAGGCGGAGCAGGGCGGATACGTCCGGCTCGTGCGGCTGCGCGGTGAGCGGATCGCGCAGGAAGAGTATCATATCGAGATTATCGTCGGCTACCATCGAGCCTATCTGCTGATCTCCGCCGAGGGGACCCGACTTCATGCGCGTGAGCTTCAGTCCCGTTTCGCCCATGATCATCGTGCCCGTGGTGCCCGTGGCGTAGAGGTCGTGTGCGGCGAGCACGTCTTTGTACTCGGCGGCGAGTTTTATCATGTCCGCCTTTTTCTTGTCGTGAGCGATGAGCGCTATCTTCATGTTTATGTACCTCCGGTTCAGTCGAATATCATGGTGGCGAAGTAATCGTCGGGAGTTTCGGCGCGGCGTATGAGCTTTACCGAACCGTCCTTTTTCAGCAGCAGTTCGGCGCTGCGCAGTTTGCCGTTGTAGTTGTAACCCATCGCGAAGCCGTGCGCGCCCGCGTCGTGTATCGCGAGGATGTCGCCGATCTCGAGGGGCGGGAGCATGCGGTCTACCGCGAACTTGTCGTTGTTTTCGCACAGGCTGCCTACCACGTCGTACTTGACGGTGCAGGGGACGTCCTCCTTTCCGAGCACCGTGATGTGGTGGTAAGCGCCGTACATCGCGGGGCGCATGAGGTTGGCTGCGCAGGCGTCCACGCCCGCGTACTCCTTGTATATGTGCTTGAAGTGCACGACGGTTGTTATGAGATTGCCGTAGGGCCCCAGCATATAGCGGCCGAGCTCGGTGCGCAGCGATGGCTTCATATCGCCGTCGAACGTCTTTTCGTATTCGTCCTTTATGCGCGCGGCGATGACGTTGATGTCCGGCTTGGTCTCCTCGGGGCGATAGGGGATGCCTATGCCGCCCGAAAGGTTGACGAACGCAAAGTCCGCGCCCGTTTCCTCGTGAAGCTGCTTGGCGGTGTCGAAGAGTATGCCCGCGAGCACGGGGTAGTAGTCGTTGCCGAGGTTGTTGGACGCGAGGAACGCGTGCAGCCCGAAGCGCTTTACGCCGTAGCTCTGCAGCTTTTTTATCGAGAGCACGAGCTGCTCGCGCGTCATGCCGTACTTGGCGTCCTGGGGCGAGCCCATGATCGTGTTGTTGACCGCGAAGTCGACGCCGTTGTTGTATCGCAGTGAAACGCATTCGGGCATGTTGTCGCCCGCGATGCTTTTAAGGAAGTCTACGTGTGTGTAATCGTCCAGCGTTATCGTCGCGCCGAGTTTGAGCGCGTAAGCGTATTCGGCGGCGGGCGTCTCGTTGGAAGTGAACATGATGTCGTCGCCCGTGATGCCGCACTTTTCGCACAGCATGAGCTCCGTCATGGACGAGCAGTCCATCCCGCAGCCGAGGGAGTGCAGCAGCTTCATTATCGCGGGGTTGGGTGTGGCTTTTACGGCGAAATGCTCCTTATATCCTTTGCACCAGGAGAACGCCGCAAGCAGCTCCTTCGCATTGTCCTCTATGCCTTTTTCGTCGTAGATGTGAAAAGGCGTGGGGTAAGTCTTTTTGATCTCGAGCGCCTGCTCTTTGGTGATGATGGGTACTTTCATACGCAAATTATACCAGCAAAGGGCAAATTTTGTCAAACATTTTTCCCGCACGGAAACGCGCGCACGGGGCATATCGCCGCGCCCGCGGTCGGCGGAAGATAAAGACAATATTTTTCAACAAAATATTGTCCGAATCCTTGCTTAAAAGGGTAAAGGGTGGTAAAATATAACGCGGAGAAAAATATGGCTAAGTATATAAGGATACGCGGAGCACGCGAGAACAATCTCAAAAACATAGATCTCGATATCCCGCACGACAGTCTTACGGTGTTCACCGGGCTTTCGGGGAGCGGCAAGAGTTCGCTCGCCTTCGACACGATATACGCCGAGGGCAAACGCCGCTATGTCGAGAGCCTGTCGTCGTATGCGCGGCAGTTCCTCGGTATCATGAACAAACCGGACGTGGAATCCATCGACGGGCTTTCCCCGGCGATATCCATCGATCAGAAGACCACGTCGCATAACCCGCGTTCCACCGTGGGCACCGTGACCGAGATATACGATTATCTCCGCCTGCTGTATGCCAAAGCCGGGGACGTTTACTGCTACAAGTGCGGCAAGCCCGTCGTTCAGCAGTCGATAGACCAGATAATGGACGCGGTCATGTCCGTTCCCGAGGGGACGCGGCTCATGATCCTCGCACCCATAGCCCGTGGCAAAAAGGGAGAATACAAAAAGGAGCTTTCGGGGCTGAAAAAGCAGGGATACGTGCGCGTCAAGATAGACGGCGAAGTGCGCGACCTCGACGAGGATATCGTCCTCGACAAGCAGGTGCGCCACACGATAAGCGTTATCGTGGACCGTATAAAGATGAAAGAGGGTATAGAAAAACGCCTTTCCGATTCTCTCGAGAGCGCTCTGGGACTTGCCGACGGAGTGGTGATCGTTGACGCCGACGGCACGGAAACGCTGTACAACACCAAGTACGCCTGCCCCGACTGCGGCATATCCGTACCCGAGATAGAGCCCAAGCTGTTTTCCTTCAATTCGCCGTTCGGAGCGTGTCCCGAGTGCGGCGGTCTGGGATTCAAACAGGTGATAGACCCCGAACTCATCTACGGCGACGGCAGCAAGTCCATACGCGAGGGCGCGATAACCGTGACTGGCTGGAATTTCGATTCGGCGAAAACGAGCATGCAGATGTTCACCGCGCTTTCCGAAAAGTACGGTTTTTCGCTCGACGTGCCTTTCCGCGACCTGCCCGAAGACATAAAGCACGTCCTGCTTTACGGCGATAACAGCGAGATCAAAATGACGCTGTCCAGCGATAATTACACGTATTCGTACAAGCGCAAGTACGAGGGCGTGGTGACCAACCTCGAGCGTCGTTACCGCACGGGCAGCAGCGAGTCGGTACGCCGCGAGATAGAAAAATATCTGCGCGACCTGCCTTGTTCGGCGTGCGGCGGCAAACGTCTGCGCCCCGAGGCTCTCGCGGTCAAAGTGGGCGGCAAAAATATATGGGAGCTTTGCGCCATGCCCGTGGGTGAACTCGCGAAGTTCCTTTCGGCGCTCACGCTCGGGCACTCGCAGTCGATGATAGCCGCGCCCATACTCAAAGAGGTGAACGCCCGCCTGCGTTTCCTTTGCGACGTCGGGCTGGATTACCTCGCGCTCTCGCGCAGCGCGACCACGCTGTCGGGCGGAGAGGCGCAGCGCATACGCCTCGCGACGCAGATAGGCAGCGGGCTCACGGGTGTGGTATACATCCTCGACGAGCCGTCCATCGGTCTGCACCAGCGCGATAACGACAGGCTCATAAAGACCTTGCGCTCGCTGCGCGATCTCGGAAACACGCTCATAGTCGTCGAGCACGACGAGGACACCATGCGCGCGGCGGACTTCCTCGTGGATATCGGTCCGGGCGCGGGCGTGCACGGCGGCGAGGTGATAGTCGCGGGTACGCCTGACGAAGTGGCTGCGTGCACGAACTCCATAACGGGCGATTATCTCTTGGGCAGGAAAAAGATACCCGTGCCCGAGGAACGCCGACCTTTTGGCGAGCGCAGCATAAAGATATTCGGCGCGAAGCAGAACAATCTCAAAAACATAGACGTGGAGTTTCCCGTCGGGCTCATAACCGCGGTCACGGGAGTATCGGGCAGCGGTAAGAGCTCCATAGTCAATCAGATACTTTATCCCGCGGTGAGCAATCGGGTGAACGGCAGCCGCCTCGTCGAAGGGAAGTACGACCGCATAGAGGGGATCGAGCATCTCGACAAGGTGATATGTATCGACCAGTCCCCGATAGGGCGCACCCCGCGCTCAAACCCCGCGACGTACACGGGCGCGTTCACGCAGATACGTGAACTGTTCGCCCGCACGACGGACGCGCAGGAACGCGGCTACGGCCCCGGGCGGTTCTCGTTCAACGTCAAGAGCGGGCGTTGCGAAGCGTGCGAGGGCGACGGCGTGCGCCGCATAGAGATGCACTTCATGAGCGACGTTTACGTCCCGTGCGAGGTGTGCGGCGGCAAGCGTTACAACCGCGAAACGCTGCAGGTGAAATACCGCGGTAAGAACATCTACGACGTGCTGGAAATGACGGTGGAAGAGGCATGCTCTTTCTTCGAGAACCAGCCGGGCATATATTCCAAGATAAAAACGCTTTACGACGTCGGTCTCGGGTATATCAAGCTCGGGCAGTCGGCGACTACGCTTTCCGGCGGCGAGGCTCAGCGAGTGAAGCTCGCGACCGAGCTTTCCAAGCGCGCGACGTCGGGCACGCTTTATGTCCTCGACGAGCCCACTACGGGTCTGCATTCGGACGACGTCGCCAAACTCATAAACATACTGTCGCGTCTCGTTGCTTCGGGCAACACCGTGGTCGTCATCGAACATAATCTCGACGTGATAAAAACGGCGGACTGGATAATCGACGTAGGCCCCGAGGGCGGAGACGCGGGCGGGCGTATAGTGACCTGCGGCACGCCCGAACAGGTCGCCCGCTGCGAAGCGTCGTACACAGGGCAGTTCCTTAAACGTATGCTCAAATGAATTTACTGTATACTCAAATGAGTGTACGCCATGTTTCAGAACGATCTGCGGAGAAATAACTTATGAAAAACACCATACTTTTCGATCTCGACGGCACGCTTCTCGACACGCTTACCGACCTTACCGCTTCCGTCAACCACGCGCTCGCCGCGGTGGGGCTCCCGCCGAGGAGCTCGGACGAAGTGCGCTCGTATCTCGGCGACGGCTATGCGGTGCTCATGGAGCGCGCATGCGGCGGCAAACCGAGCGAGGAAGCGCTCAAACGCTTCACCGAGTACTATGCCGTCCATCTTGAGGACAATACCAAACCGTATCCCGGAGTAGTCGACGCTCTCGCCGCTCTCGCCGCCAAGGGGCGTAAGATGGCGGTCGTGTCCAACAAAGGGTACGACGCCGTGCAGGTGCTCTGCTCCCGCTTTTTCGCGCCGCATGTCACGCTGTATTACGGCGTGTGCGACAGACTGCGCAAAAAGCCGGCGCCCGACATGCTGCTTGCCGCGATGGAAGCGCTGGGCTCGGACAAGAGCGACTGCGTGATGATAGGCGACGGCGAGCCGGATATCGCGATGGCGCGCGCCGCGGGCATAGACGTCATAAACGTCACCTGGGGCTTCCGCAGCCGCGGTCAGCTCGAAAAGGCGGGGGGAAAGGTGTTTTTAAGCGATACGAAAGAACTTGCGGAGTTATGACTTTATGGTAAACGAAAAGATACGTAACGTAGCGATAATAGCGCACGTCGACCACGGCAAAACAACGCTGGTCGATCAGATGCTCAGACAGGGCGGGGCGTTCCGCGAGGGGCAGTCCGTCGCCGAGCGCGTGATGGATTCCAACGCGCTCGAACGCGAACGCGGCATAACGATACTCGCGAAGAACACTTCCGTCCGCTATAAGGATTATAAGATAAACGTCGTCGACACCCCGGGACACGCGGATTTCGGCGGCGAAGTGGAGCGCATACTCAAAATGGTCAACGGCGTGGTGCTGCTCGTGGACGCGTTCGAAGGCACTATGCCGCAGACGCGTTTCGTGCTCGAGCACGCGCTTTCTCTCGGTCTGCCCGTCGTCATCGTCGTGAACAAGATGGATCGCCCCGACGCCCGTCCCGCCGAAGTCGTGGACGAGGTGCTCGAGCTCCTTCTCGACCTCGGCGCGGACGACGACCAGCTCGACAGTCCCATAGTGTATTGCAGTGCGCGTTCGGGCATAGCTTCTACGGAAGCGGGCAAACCGGGACGCGATCTCACCGCGCTGTTCGACGCGATAATATCGCATATACCGCCTCCCGAGGGCGACGAGACCGCTCCCGTGCAGATGCTCGTGTCCGCGCTCGACTATTCGGATTATGTGGGCAGCATAGGCATAGGGCGCATAGAGCGCGGCAGTCTCAGACAGGGTCAGCAGGTGGTGCTCGTCAACTACCACGAAACTCACGCGCCGCTGCGCGCGAAAGTGACGAACATGTATATGTTCGAAGGGCTCGCGCGCACGCCCGTCGAGACGGCTACGGTGGGCGACATCGTGTGCGTGAGCGGCGTGGAAGGCGTATCGATAGGCGACACGCTGTGCGATCCCGAATGTCCCGAGCCCGTGGAATTCCCCAAGATAAGCGAGCCGGGAGTGGAGATGACTTTCATGGTCAACGATTCTCCGTTCGCGGGCAAAGAGGGCAAATTCGTCACCGGTCGCCACCTGCGCGACAGGCTGTACCGCGAAGCGATAAAGGACGTATCCCTGCGCGTCGCCGACGGCGATACCGCAGACTCCTTCGTCGTGCGCGGCAGAGGCGAAATGCACCTTTCCATACTTATAGAGAACATGCGCCGCGAGGGCTACGAGTTCCAGGTCTCCATGCCCAAAGTGCTCTTCAAGGACATCGACGGCGTAAAATGCGAGCCGATAGACGTGTTCGTTGCCGACGTGCCCGAGGACAGCGTGGGCATAGTCATGGAAAAAATGGGCAGGCGCAAAGGCGAGCTCGTGTCCATGGATCCGCGCGGTTCGCGCATGCGGTTGCGCTTTACGGTGCCCGAACGCGGACTGTTCGGCTATAAGTCGGAATTCCTTACCGACACTAAGGGAGAGGGCATAATGAACTCGGTGTTCGACGATTACGGACCTTACCGCGGCGAGATCGACCGCCGCGCCGTCGGTTCTCTGGTCGCGCACGAAACGGGCGAATCGATAACCTACGGACTTTTCAACGCGCAGGAACGCGGACCTCTGTTCATCGGTCCGGGCGTCGCCGTTTACCAGGGCATGGTGGTGGGCGAGTCCCCCAAAGGCGAGGACATAACCGTGAACGTCTGCAAACGCAAACAGCTCACCAACACCCGCTCATCCGCGAGCGACGAAGCTCTCCGCCTCGTGCCGCCCAAACGCCTCAGCCTCGAACAGTGCATCGAATTCCTTGCCGACGACGAGCTCCTCGAAGTCACTCCGAGATCATTGCGCATACGCAAACGCATATTAGACACCGAACAGCGTATGAAGGCTTGGGCAAAGAACAGAAAAAAATAATTTATATTATTTATCCTTATGATGGGAAGGCGCATAGAGGGGTTGATACGGGCTGCGTGTTCGGTCACATACTCCGGCTCGCCCTATCGGGCGTCGCCGACTGAGGTATGCTCCCTCACCGGCTGCCTGTCTGAACCCCACTCTGCGCCTTCCTTCGTTTCGGAACGGAAAAGCGGTACCAACGCGCTTCGCGCTCCCGCCTACCCGAATTTATTATCCCGCGTAAAACGCGGACATTATGAACGCCCTCTACGGTTGCCCCGGAGAGGGTGGTTTGTTGCAGAGCGTTAGCGAACAACGAACCGGGTGTGGGGAGTGCGGCACATAGGATATGTTTGTATTACATGCTTGTTGCGTTATATTTCACTTGCAACAAATTTGCATTGCTTACTTATTGTTTATGTTGCACTCACTTTCGTCCGGCTCGCAGCCGCTGACGCTTAGTGTTTGCCACCCTCTCCGCGTTGCCCGGATAGGGCATTACGGACTCGCGTTCGCTCGCAAATCATATAATATCCGCGCGACGTCGTTTGGCGTGCGCGTCCTCTTTTTACGGATATCCGTCTGACCGAAGCGCATGCTTTTTATGTGCAAAGGCCGGCGGGTATTGACAACTGGCACTGTCTGTGGTATGATAATATTGAGATCGGGCGCGATATGAGCGTCCGGAAGGGGGATACCATGAAGTTATTTAAGCGTATCGCGGCAGCTTTTCTTGCGGTCGTGGCGGCGGCGGGACTTGCGTTCGTTTCGGGCTGCGGCGAAGGAAGGAGCACTCTGCTGCGCGGAGCGTCGGAGATAACGGCGCTCACCTCGGGCGAAGCGGAGTCTGCGGAATTTGCGAGCGTCACGGGGTCCGCCGAAGCGTTTGCCGCTAAGTTCGCCGAAGCGGTTTATACCGAATGCGACGACGGCAAAAATATCGCGTTGTCGCCGGTATCCGTTTATGCGGCGCTTGCTCTCGCTTCGGAGTGCGCGGCGGGCGAGACCCGCGGGCAGGTGCTTTCCGCTCTCGGCACGACTTACGATACGCTCTCCGAAGGTTTCGGCTATCTGTACCGCTCGCTCGTGCGGGAGTTCGATACGGGCAAGGTCGCTTTCGGTAATTCGGTGTGGGTGGACGAAGCCGCCGTCATGAACGACGACTGCCTCGACGCTCTCGCGCAAAAGTATTTCTGCGATTCGTATTCCGCGGATTTCGTTAATGACAATAAAAACGCGAACAAAGCCGTGCGGCACTTTATAAAAGAGAGCACGAACGGGCTTATCGATACGGATCCCGAACTTCCCGCCGAAACGTATTTTGCGCTTTTAAACGTATTGTATCTCAAAGATCAGTGGACGATCACGGACGACCTCGAGTTCACCGACGAGGAAATGACGTTCACGTCGTCCGGAGGAGAAGAACGGCGCGAAAGGTTCCTGCGCGCACTTTACGAGCAGGGCAGGGCATACGAAACGGAAACGTACACGACGTTCTATTCCGAAACTCACGCCGGCTATAAGCTCTCGTTCATATTGCCGAACGGCGGGTACACCGCGCGCGAGGTGTTCACCGCCGAAAACATCGCAGAGGTCACCGCGCTCTCAGACTATTCGGCATTCGACAAAGAGACGGAGACCGCATATTACACCCGCTGCATATTTCCCGCGTTCGAAGCGTCTTACGACGGTGAGATCGCGGACGTGCTCGAAAGCGCATTCGGCATATCATATCTGTTCGACGAGCATAAATGCGATATCACGCGCGCGAT
>DXHS01000014.1 GCA_019113275.1 Candidatus Protoclostridium stercorigallinarum | reverse complement strand
ATCATAAGAGCCGTCCCCTGAGGCAGGGGAAGGTGGCGAGCACAAAGCGTAAGCGGCTGCGAGCCGGAAGGGGTTGAAGTTTGTTTTATGAAAGGGCAGGATATAATGGTCAGTCTCGTACAATCATCCTGCCTCAACCCCTATCGCCCCATGCGGGGCACTTCCCCCTGCCGCAGGGGGCAGCGTTTCGGACTCGCTTGCGCTCGTAAACTTAAAATATATACGCTCCACGTCGCCGATGTGCGCGTCCTTTTTTTGCGGGACGCGCATAAACTTTGTTTAGCATAATTTGCGTCTGACGTTTGCGCGCAAAAGCGCGCAAACGTCAATCCCTGATAAAGGTCAGGCACTTTGCCGAATCGGGGACGTTGCCCATCACGGTTATCCCGGTCGCGGAGCAGCTGCCGTCCGAGTTGTATATGCAATTCGCGTCGCACTTTACCTGCGTGTCCACGTTATAATTGGCGGGGATGAAGTCGTTAGCGGCTTCGAACTCCACGCGGCGTTTGCTTTCGTCGGGGGTGAAGGTCGTGCAGTCGGTCATCCCGCTGACGGTTATGGACTTGCTGCAGCAGCAGTAGCCCTTGTTGTAACGGCATTCTCTGAGTCCGCATTTAAGATCTTTCATGGTCTCCTCCGTCGTCCGGCGAGGCGCCGGGCAGGTGTATTTTATTTATTCTAATTATGTGCGCGGCAGCCGCGAAATATACCGTGCGCGGCGCCCAAAACGCTTTTCAAACGCGCGCGAAAAGTATATACTTGTCGTATGAGCATGGACGCGTACATCGAAGAAGTCAAACGCCGTTTGGGCGGGGAAGCGGAGGAGTATATCGCCGCATTGTCCGAACGCCCGAAAAAAGGTCTGCACCTTAATCCCGTCAAAGCGGCGGGGATAGATATCTCTTCGCTCGGCTTCGAGGTAAAAAAGCTGCCTTACGGCGAGGGGTGTTACGAAGTGCTCGGCGGCTCGCCGACCGCGCACCCGTATTACCGCGCGGGGCTGTATTATATGCAGGAGCCGACGGCGATGCTGCCCGTCTCTTATGCGGATATACCCGAAGGCGCGAAAGTGCTGGACATGTGCGCCGCCCCGGGCGGTAAGAGCAGCATGGCGGCGGGCAGACTGCGCGGGAGCGGACTGCTCGTATCCAACGACGCCGACCGCTCGCGTGCGGAAACGTTGCGCGAGAACATCGTCGCTTCGGGATACGCGAACGTGCTCGTGACGAACATGCGCGCGGAAAAGCTCCCCGAGGCGTTCGGCTGTGCGTTTGACGTAGTTATCGTCGACGCGCCCTGCTCGGGAGAGGGCATGATGCGCAAAGAGCCGCAGGCGGCGCTCGACTGGTCTCGGAAAAACGTCGAGGCGTGCGCGGAGCGGCAGAAGCGCATACTTCTCGCCGCCGACGGGTGTCTTAAAGTGGGCGGGCTGCTCGTGTATTCGACGTGCACGTTCTCGGAAGAGGAGGACGAGGATAACGCCCGTTTCATGCTTGCCCGCGGCTACGAAGAGGAAACTTTGTCCGATCCGTATCTCGCTGCGGCGCGGCGGGAGATCGGCTATAAATTTTATCCGCACAGGTATCCTGGCGAGGGGCAGTATTTCTGTCTGCTCCGCAAGCGTGCGTCGGGCGGCGCGGAAGCGCGGCATAAAAAGCTCGCGCGGGCGGGGAAGAGCGACCTCGCGAAACTCGCCGAGGTCATGGACGTGAGCGGCGTCGAGATAGCGCGCGTCGGCAATATGCTCGTGTCGCCCGCGCTCGACGCGGATATGCCCTGTCTCATGAACGGCGTGCTTATCGCGAGCGAGGAAAGAGACGGACGGCTGACGTTCTCTCATCAGGCGGCGACGGCGTTCGGCGACCGCTTCCGCGAGCGCGAGGACATTCCGCTCGGCGACGATCGTATAGCCGCGTACCTGCGCGGCGAGGAGATAAGCGGCTATGCGCGCGGCGTCTGCGCGGTGTGCGCGGGCGGTCACGCTCTCGGCATCGGCAAAGGCGTCGGCGGCGTTATCAAGAACAAGTATCCGAAAAATCTGCGCACGCGTTGAAAAAAATGTTACGGTCATGCAGCGTGCGTTCCGAGCACATTTACGGCTTCGGTTTAAGTTCCTTCGGGATGAGGGTGCATGTAGAAGGGCATCTTCCGAAAAATTTTTTAAGAAAATTTCAAACTGAAATTTTCTTAAAAATATTTTTCGTCATAATAGACGAAAGCTCTATCGTCTTTTCGGTCTATAACTGCGTTCTCGGGGTGCCGCGGGATCACCCGGACGGCACCCTATCGCGGCTATGCCGCTCCGAGAGCCGCAGTTCTATCCTCGAAAATCCGATGAACTTTCTGCGAATTCCGAAAATGTTACTTATGCGCCGTCCTACATTAACACCGCCCCTCGCGGTAATTAACAGTTTACGTACACATGATAAACGCTTGCTGTAAGTTCTTTTAAGACTGAGAGCGCCGGAGAATGGCATCCTCATTTTCAAGGAAAGCCCCTTCTCCCTGCAAAACACTTGCCAAAAGCGATCGCGGTAGGATATAATATCCGCATGGCAGAGGAAGGGAAAAAGCGCAGAGCGCTCATAAGCGTTGCGATCGCGGCGTATATCGTGTGCCTGGGTCTCGTGATATTCGAGATGGCGGGAGGCGAAGCGCTGTTCGGCGGAGAACCGCCCGCGGCGTTCACGCTGGGCATGAGCGCGTCCGAGCGATTGCTGCTCGCGGCGGCGTTCGCGTGTCTTGCGAGCGTGGCGGGGTACGGCAGGCTGTTCGCGCCGCATATCAAAGGCGGCGTTATCGCGTTCGTCGCGGCGATGGCGCTTGCGCTTGCCAATTTCCCCTTCTTTACGCTCGCGTCGGGCGAGCTGACTTACACCGCGGGCGCGGGATTGACCGCGCTGTACCTTGTGAACTGCGTTGCGATAGGACTGTTTGAGGAGAGCGCGTTCCGCGGGCTGCTGCTGCCCCTGCTCTTCGGGCTCATGAAAGGGAAGAGATATGCGGGACTGCTCGCCACGGCTGCGCAGAGCGCGGTGTTCGCGCTGTTCCATATATTCAATCTTTTCGCGGGAGCGGGCTTCGGCGCAACGATGATGCAGGTGGGCTATACTTTCCTTATGGGCTGTCTGTTCGGCGCGCTGACGCTGCTCACGCGTTCGGTCGTTCCGGGCATGATCGCGCACGCCGTATACGACGTAGGCGGCACGATGGTGACCTACGGCGTCGCTTCGGGAGCTAACTGGGATACGCCGTCCATAGTCATAATGGCAGTCGTGTCCTCCCTTGCGGGGCTGTACCTCTTTATCGCCGTCTTCCGCCGCACTTGGCGCGATTCTTTTGAATTGTGAGTAGTATCAAGGGGGCGGGGACCTTTCCTTGTAAGGAAACGGTCCCCGCCCCCTTTGACCCCCACCCTCCAAAGGAACTTACGCCGAGCGTTTTATTCTTGGCGCACCGCTGTCGCTCGCTCCGAGAAACGCGTCTTATCATCTGAAAATCTCGCGGCTAAAGCTGCGGATTCTGCTAAGCGTTGCATGTGTGCGCAGGAACTTAAAATGAAGTGCCGCGCTGAAAGCGCGGTCATCATAAGAGCCGTCCCCTGAGGCAGGGGAAGGTGGCGAGCACGAAGCGTAAGCGGCTGCGAGCCGGAAGGGGTTGAAGTCTGTACTGCGGATAAGCATGATATAACAGTCAAGCTCGTACATTTATCGGAAGTCAAGCTTGTACGTTTATCGGACCTCAACCCCTATCGCCCCATACGGGGCACTTCCCCCTGCCGCAGGGGGCAGCTTTATTCCTTGCGCACCGCTATCGCTCGCTTCGCGTGCGCTTCGGTCAGACGCAGTCCGCACCGTCTTTTTTGTTATAAACCGCGTTTTCGGGTCGGCGCAAGGTATCTTAGCGCCGACCATTTCCGCATCCGCTCATTCCGAAAACGCGGTTTCTACCTAAAAAATCCGATGCGTCTGCTGCGAATTCTGTCATTCGAGGCGCATGCGCACAGAGGCTTACTGTCTGCTGCGAATTCTGTTAAACGGGGCATATACGCTTAGTTGCTTAAAATGAAGTGCCGCGTGAAAGCGCGGACGCCTTATGAAAGTCGTCCCCTGAGGCAGGGGAAGGTGGCTCGCACAAAGCGTAAGCGGCTGCGCGCCGGAAGGGGTTGAAGTTTGTTTTATGAAAGGGCAGTGTATAACGGTAAAGCTCGTGCATTCACCAGCCTCAACCCCTATCGCCCCGTGCGGGGCACTTCCCCCTGCCGCAGGGGGCAGCTTTTTAGACTCGCTGCCGCTCGTGAATTTTTTCCGCGCGGGGCGCGGTCCTTATTCATGCCCTATTATCACCCGCCCTATTATCGCCCCGATAATTCGGCGGCTGTTTCGGCGCTCTTCCGCTCGTGAATTTATCAAACGGGCGGGCGGGGCGCGCGTAACGCGCGGGGACATATTGAAATACCAAAAGGGACCCCGGTTCGGGGTCCCCTTTGAAAATCTTTCGGTCATTTTGCAAACCTTTCGGTCATTCGGACCGTTTTTTTGCCGGGCGCCGTAGCGCCGGGTCGTTATTTCTTGCCGCCGTCATCGGG
>DXHS01000100.1 GCA_019113275.1 Candidatus Protoclostridium stercorigallinarum | reverse complement strand
CACCGCCTCGTCTTTCTGCCTATGATTTTACTACATATTTACCGTTTAGTCAATATTTGCGGTACAAACGGTCGTTTTCCGGAACGAGCGGTAAAAAGCGTCCCGCTCCCGGCATTGCCGAAAGCGGGACGTATGCGTAACGGTGTATGAGGGGTCGCGTTTACATCGGACCGGGTCCGCCGCCGGGACCGCCGGGGCCGCCGGGGCCTCCCGGACCTCCCGGACCGCCGGAGCCGCCCGTCGATATGCTGCCCTCGCCCGCCGCGGGAGTAACGGTCACTATATCGGCGACTTCTGAGTCGTTGAATATCACGCCGTCGCCTTTGACGTACACTTTGACATAATACGTCGTGCCCGCGACGAGTTTGACTTCCGCCGTCGCTTCCTCCGCGACCTTGAACCCGACCTTGTTGTTGATCGTGTCGCTCTCCCAGGGCATAGCCGCGGGGATGACGGAAAGCTCGAACTTATCCGAAGCGACGAGCGTCTCGCAGGCCGCGTCCGAATACACTTCCACGGTGAATTCGGTGCCGTCGTAGTAGTCCTCGTAATTGGTGACTTCCACGACGAGACCGCTCGTGCCGTCCGCCTTCACGACGGGTTTGGCGACGTCCACGTCGCCCCACAGCATCGCGCCGGACGTATACGTTTCGCCGTCGAGATAGGTCTCGCCGTCGCCGAGAGCGGTGATGTCCGCCACGTAATAACCGGGCTTGAGATCGCCGAAGTTGGTGGAATCCATCATATACGTTATGGCGGTATCGTCCGAGCCCGGCACGCTCATGTTGGTAGCGGGCTCCTCGCCCGTCTTTTTGCCCGTGCTGTCCGATTCATAGAGATACACCGAATATCTCACCGCGCCCGCAACGCCCTTGAAGGATATCGTGGGATATACCGCGGAAGAAGCGTCCGCTTTCGAGAAGTCCATCGACACGTCGGACACTTTGCCGAGCGTGGTCGTCGTCCGCTGCTCGACGGTATACTTTATCGCCGCCGAGCCGTTGGAATTGCCGTAAGTTATCGCGTCGCCGACGGCGATGACGGAGATGTTGTATTCGCCCGCGTCGAGCGGCGCGGCAAGTTCGATCGTCGTGCCCGTTCCCTGGGTGACTTTCGCCGTTTCGTCGCCGTCGCGGTAGACGTACACGTTGTAAAGCGTGGCGTTCTCCACTCCGGTGAACGTTACGGTATCGTCCGAGCTGTCCGCGGGATCGTCGCCGTAATTGACGACCACGTTCGTGGGCGCCGCAAGCGGCGTGAGCGTCCTGTCCTGATCGATATCGTCTCCGCACGCCGCGAACGCGAGCGCGCCTCCCGCCACGGCGACGCAGAGCGCGAGCGCCATGACCGTTTTCTTTATTTTCATGATTTGCCTCCTTGTGAAATTTAGAGCCGGTCGGTATCAGTACACGAAACCGAATATAAGGCTCAGGAGCATCACTCCCGTGAGCACCCAGTTCCCGACCGTGATCGAGCGGATGTCGCGTGAGAGCGCTCTCATCAAAGTATCGGATACGACTCCTATCGCGATCGCCGCGGCGAAGTCGAGCGAGACCGCCGCCGTGACCACCGTTGCCAGGAAAGGCAGCGCCTTGCCGAAGCTCGTGAAGTCGCAATTTTTGAATGCCGTGAGCAGCGTGAGCCCCACATAGAACAGTATGCCGTAGACGACCATACCGTTTATGAACAGCCCCGAAAGAGCTATCGTGAACAGCGCCGCGATGAACAGCAGTCCCGCAACTACCGCGGTAAGACCCGTCCTGCCGCCTTCGCTCGTCCCTGTAAGGCTCTCCGGTCTCGCCACTACGGGACCCGCGCCCATTATGCAGCCGAACACGCTCGAAAGGGCGTTGACCGCATACACGTTCGCGAACGGCGCGGCTTTGCGCAGGAACGCGTTCTGCGTATGCAGCGCGCGCCCGCGTTCGTCCGCGGTGCCCGAAGCGAACGCATGGCCCGCGACGGTCGCTCCCGTTTCGGATACGCCGAGAATGAGGAAGGACAGCACCGCCGTGACGAAGATCATGAAGATCCGACCGCCGGCATTGACGCTTACTTCCTCCACAGCCACGCCGAGAGCGTCCGCCTGCGTCTGCGCAAGCGCGTCGGCATACCCGCCGAAGTCGAAGCCCTGAGTGAACGCCGCTCCGAAGAAGTTGCCTCTGAGCACCCTGAGTATCTTGTTCACTCCGTCGTAGAAGTACATGCCGCCGTACGCGGGCGTGACGAACGCGAAGAAGTAGTAGTCGGTGAAATTCCTGCGTATGAGCCACATGACCACATACAGTACGAGCGAGCCGCCGAACGCGATTATCGTCGCGTGCTTTACGTTAAAGTGTTTGAGCACGAGCAGCGCCACGAACGCTATCACGCTCGTTATCACAGGCATGAACGTATACCAGTCGGCATCCGCTCCGATGTCCAGGCTGAACGAAACGTAGTTGAGCGTGAACGTCGTTATCGGAGTGCCCGCCGAAGCCATGCTCGCGAGATCGTCGGCGAAGTTCATCGTGTTTATACGAAGTACGTTGAGCTGTACGAGCACATACACGATGATGAACGCGCCGAGCGCCGCGGGCAACGCCTTTCTCACGCTGTCGGGTACGGCGTTGAACAGGAAAGCGCGCGCGGGAGGGATCACCATGACGATAAAGTACACTACGTTCGCGACGAGCGCTATCGCCATTACGTTTGCGTATGTGAGTCCCGCGTTCTGCCCCACGAGCGTTACTATGAGCACGGTCATGCCCAAGCTCGCGGACTGCACGAACGGTACGTTGCACAGCATACCCACGAGCACGGACGTGATCGCCGTTACGAGGACGGACGCAAAGTACACCGCATGATAGCTCGACATGTCGGTCGACGAAGCGAGGAGCTCCGCGTTCACCATCATGAAAGCTATGACTTCGAAGAACACGAGCAGCCCCGCGAATATCTCCTTTTTGATATTGGAGCCGCGCCCGTATATGTCGAAGTACGCGTTGAGTCCCCTTGCGATCGGGTTCCTCTTCTTTTCTTTTTTCACCTCTTCGGCGTTCGTTTCCGCGACCGCCTCCGAGGTCTCCGGTACGTTGTTATCCATGATGAGATCCTCCGTCGGCGCCTTCCCCGTCCGCACGCGCCGACGCGTGCGGACGGCAGGAGCCGGACCGATATACCGGTCTTACTTCTTTTTCGCCGCGCGGCGGAGCGCGAAGCCCGTACCGAGCGCCGCGGCAAGTATCGCCGCGATCATCGCGAAGCCCGCGACGGACGTACCGCCGCAGCCGCCCTCATCGGGATCTTGCGGTTCGGGCTGAGTCGCCGCTGTCAGGTTGGACACCGGCATCTCCTCGTAGTTGACCGAGTTTATCGACTGCCAGTAATCCATCGTGAACAGGCTGTCCTCGGGAGCGATGATGTGGGTGTCGTAGTACAGTCTCTGCTTCATCGTCTCGCGCAGCATGTACGCGCCGTAGTAGTCGGCTATACCGCCGTTCACGTTGTTTCCCGTGAAGATCGAACCGTCGTTGTTCGCCTCGTCTCCGATGACCGTGGATCTCCACAGCAGACAGGCGATGCCCGAGAACGCGGCTTTGACCGCTCCGGAGTACTGCACGTTATCCATACCGTCGGTTATCGCGAGACCGTGCCAGCCGAATTCCTCTCTGATTATGCCGACGTACACGCCGCGGTTACCCCAGCTGAGACCGATGCGGTTGAGCGACGCCATCATGCCGCTGAGAGGAGCGACTTCGGACTTCATGGAGAATTCCCATGCGCGTATGTATATCTCGCGCAGAGCCTGCTCGTTGCAGAACGCTATCTGTCCCGAACGTCCGCCGTCGAGATCGTTGAGCATGAAGTGCTTGTTGAACGTGCCCACGCCCTGGCGCTGTATGCCCGTCGTCTCCGCAAGGCACATCATGCCGGCAAGGAAGCCGTCCTCGCTGTAATACTCGAAGTTACGTCCGCCGAACGGGCTGCGGTGGGTGTTCATCGCGGGTCCGTAGCAGGACGTGATGCCCGTGCGCACGCACTGTTTGCCGTACGCTTCGCCCACTCTCTCGACGAGCTCGGGGTTCCATGTGGAAGCCATCACGACTTCGCAGGGCCACCAGGTGTTGCCTTCCTTGTTGCCCGTGCCCGCTTCGCCCGGTCCGTCAAGCGCGCTTATCGCGTCGATACCGAGGGACTCGAACGCGCCGTTCCACTGCGTTCCCTGGAAGTTGACTATCTCCGTCCAGCTCGCCTGGTCCACCCAGTCGTCCCAGCGCTCGTCCTCGTAAGGCACTTCGTCCCAGCCGTAGGAATTTGCGGGATCTGTGGATGTCGTGACCTTGTCGGTCGCCGAGATATCGCCGTTACGCTCGAAACGCGTGTCTGCGGTGTAACCCGTCGTGCTCTTGCCCACGTTCGCGACGGCGGCTATGTACGTCTGATCGTTATGGGTCTTGCCCCAATAGTTCACGGTATCCGCGCCCACGGGTTCGGTGGAAGCCTGATAGCCGTAAGTCATGGTTATCGCCTTGGTGCCATTCTTGTAAGGCGCGTTGAGCGTGACCGTCGTCTTTGCCTTCTGCGCGGTGTTCACGGCTCTGGACTGCGCGTCGCCGAGCGACGCTTTTTCGGTGAGCTGATCCTGTCTGCCCGTGCCGTTGTTCGTGATGGACGCCCAATCCTCTTTTATGGTATTGCGGCTCATCCATATCATGCCCGAACCGTCGCCTGCGTTGACGTCGTTTATCTTGTTGTAAGCGTACGTTTCGTCGCCCGCACGCATGATGCCCGTCTCTTCGTTATAGATGATATCGGCGTCCAGCGTAGCCTTGACGGGCTCGGTCTTCTGATCGTGCGAGTTGCACTGCACGCGGAATTCGTATTCGCCCGCTTCGAGCACCCAGCCGCCCCACTTCTCGTTGCCGACATGGTCGGTGCCGTCCACGTCGTTCTTGATACCGAGATAGTCGTAGGAAGCGAAGTCGTCCGTTTCGAACTCTATCGTCACGGTGCCGCTCTCGCCCGGACGGAGACGCTCCGTCTTGGCAAAGCCGACGAGCGAAACTTCCGCCTTGTCAATACCGCCCTCGTTGTACGGCGCGTTGACGTATATCTGCACGGTGTCTTTGCCCGCATAGTCGCCCGTGTTGGAGACCTTTACGGTGATACTGTTATGACCGCCCGCGGTGAGGTCTATGTCGCTCGAAACGACTTCCCACTCGAATTCGGTATACGACAGTCCTCCGCCGAACGGCATCGCCACGATATCGTCGTAATCGTTATAATAGTCGAACGTCTTGCCGTCCGTGCCTTCGAGAACGAGCTTATCCGCATAAGCGGTCTCGTACCAGCGGTAGCCCATGAAGATGCCTTCCTCGTACTGGTTGTACTGAGCGCCGCCGCCCATGCCGCCCGTCGTAAGGTTGGCGTACGTGCAGCCGCCGCCGTTGTTGTACATGACCGGGCTGGAATAGAAATCCGTCATCCAGGTGTCTGCCGTGCGGCCGCCCGGGCTTATCTGTTTGCCCGTGGTATCCTGCCCCATGAGCACTTCCGCCACGCCGACGAGACCCGCCTCGCCCGGATGTCCTATCCACAGCAGCGCGTCCGAATACTCCATGTATTCGCCGAGGGTCATGACGTTCGCGGAGTTGATGAGCACTATTATCTTGTCGTACTTCGCTTCGTTTTTAAGGAAGTCGAGAAGCTCGAGCTCCGTTTCCATGGGGTCGAGATACGTCCTGTCAGGAGAGCCGCGGCGGGTGGAGTCGTAGTCTATATAATTATCCGCCATGCTCATGGGCATCTCGGAGCCCTCGAAGCCCTGTCTGCCGAACGTCACCACGGCAACGTTGCTCTCCGGCTTGGCGATGCCCTTGTCGAGAGCGTCGCGGTAATCGTCGACGGAGACTTCGGGGATATCCTGCGTGCGCTGGTTGACGCGGTCGCCGCCGCTGTCCGTTACCCAGCTCTCCTGCTTGATCCCGGGACCGCCGTTCGCGCCGCCGTGCCATGCCCAAAGCTCGTCGTTGACGTCAAGTCCCGCGAGCTCGAACGCGGCTTTTTCCTGCAGGCAGTCGCTGTCCCACCTGCCTTCGCCCGATCCGCCGCCGCCGTGGATGATGTTATAGCTCATATAGCCGTACAGATCCGCCTGAACGTCCGTACCGAGCGGGAGCGCGTTGCCCTCGTTCTGGAACAGCACCGAGCCGTCCTCTTCGAGCTCGACGCTGAGCTTATAGCCTTCCTGATACAATTCCTGCTGCGTATACGTAGGCTCTTCCGCCTTCGCCGTAAAACGCACCGACGCGGTCATGCCCGCAACTACGGTAACGCCGAGCAAAAGCGCGATGAGCGCTACGAGCGAGCGCCGCAGGATCTTCTTTCCTTTCATCATTAAAAACTGACCTCCTGTCGAATTTCCCGCCGCATGCGGGATACCGCCGCATCCGCGCGAAGCCGTCGCGGCTCCCCGCACGATCGGCGGCAGGCTGCGGCGCCGCACGCGCCGCACGTTCGGCGGAAGAACACTTCCGCCGGGAGACGTATCCCGTCCCCGTCCGTTCTCAAAAAATACGGACCGTCCATCGTTTTTCCCTTTTTTATCTTCCTCCTTTCGTCTTTCGGATACGAACCGCGTGCATGCGTTTTCGTTCGCGCACATATTAACTCACCCGCAGCGGTATTTCAATACTTTCCGCACCACCCGCTCGCGGGCGGAACAACGAACGGAAAACCGCGGAACGAGCGGCGCTCCCCGCGGAACGAACGGCAGGTATCCTTGCGCGGCACTCAAGGAAAAAGTGCTTGCCAAAAATAACGAAACATGATAAAATGCTTTTAAGACCGAAGACTATCAAGGAGCCTGAAACATGTATAAAGTTACCGACGATATCCTTTATGTAGGCGTGGACGATAAAAAAATAGACCTCTTCGAAGGTCAGTACAAAGTTCCGAAGGGGATGTCGTACAACTCTTACGTCATTACGGACGAAAAGATCGCAGTCATGGATACGGTGGACCGCAATTTCGGGCACGAGTGGCTGGACAATCTCGAAAAAGCGCTCGGCGGCCGCGCTCCCGACTATCTCGTTGTGCAGCACATGGAACCCGACCATTCGGCGAACATAAAGAACTTCGCCGACCGTTACCCTACCGCGAAGATCGTGGGCAACCTCAAGACCTTCGTGATGATGAAACAGTTCTTCGGCACGGATTTCGAAGAGCGCAAGCTCGAGGTCAAGGAGGGCGACGTGCTCGACCTCGGCAAGCATAAACTCACGTTCGTGTTCGCGCCCATGGTGCACTGGCCGGAAGTCATGGTGACGTTCGACACGGCGAGCGGCACGCTGTTCTCCGCCGACGGCTTCGGCAAGTTCGGCGCGTCCGACGCGGACGAGCCCTGGGCGGACGAAGCCCGCCGTTATTACATCGGTATCGTGGGCAAGTACGGCGTGCAGGTGCAGAACCTGCTCAAAAAAGCCGCCGCTCTCGACATAAAGCGCATCTGCCCGCTGCACGGACCCGTGCTGGATTCCGACCTCGGCTATTACCTCGACCTTTACGACACATGGTCGGGCTACCGCCCCGAGCGCGAAGGCGTGTTCATAGCCTACACCTCGGTATACGGCAATACCAAAAAAGCCGTCGAGCAGCTGGAGAACAAACTGCTCGCGAAAGGCTGCCCCAAAGTGGTCGTGAAAGACCTCGCGCGGTCGGACATGTCCGAATGCGTGATGAACGCCTTCATGTACGACAAGGTCGTATTCGCCACTACGACGTATAACGGCGAGATATTCCCGTTCATGCACACGTTCATAACGGAGCTCGTCGAGCGCGGCTGGAAAGACCGCACCGCGGCGTTCGTCGAAAACGGCACATGGGCGCCCATGGCGGCGAAGGTCATGAAGAAGATGCTCGAGCCCATGAAGGGCATAACGTATGCGGACACGACGGTCACGATACGTTCCGCCGTGAACGCGGAAACGGGCGAAAAGCTGGACGCGCTCGCGTCCGAGCTCTGCCGCGATTACATCGCGCGCGACGACAAACTCGCCGACAAGAACGACCTCACTGCGCTGTTCAAGATAGGCTACGGGCTGTATGTGCTCACGAGCGGCGAAAACGGCAAGGACAACGGCATGATAGTCAACACCGTTTCGCAGGTGACCAGCACCCCCAACCGCATCGCCGTGTGCATAAACAAGGACAATTACACGCACCACCTCGTCAAACGCACGGGCATAATGAACGTCAACTGCCTGTCCGAGGACGCGCCCTTCTCGGTATTCGAGCGCTACGGCTTCGCGAGCGGGCGCAACAAAGACAAGTTCGAGGGCGTGAACGTGCTGCGTTCGGATAACGGGCTCGTATACCTGCCCGAATACATCAACTCGTTCATGTCGCTCAAAGTAGAGAGCTACGTCGACCTCGGCACGCACGGGCTGTTCATCTGCTCGGTCACCGAGGCGCGCGTGATGAACGACCGCCCCACGATGACGTATACCTATTACCATGAGCACGTCAAGCCCCGCCCCAAAACGGACGGCGTTAAAGGCTGGGTGTGCAAGATCTGCGGCTACATCTACGAAGGCGAAGAACTTCCCGAAGATTTCGTCTGCCCGCTGTGCAAGCACGGCGCTTCCGACTTCGAGAAGATAGTATAACGTAAATAACCGGCACCTGCCCGGCGCCGGATACATAAGGAGAAGCACTATGAGATACGTTTGCACCGTATGCGGCTATGTGTACGACGAAGAAACGGGCGATCCCGACAACGGTATCGCGCCCGGAACGAAATGGGACGACGTCCCCGACTCCTTCACCTGCCCCCTCTGCGGCGTAGGCAAGGAACAGTTTGAAAAAGAGTAAGAAAGAAGCGGAAGGAACGACCTTCCGCTTCTTTCTTTGCGCGGGCGATACGCCGCGCGTCTTATCCGCTTTTCGCACGGCAGCAATAAACGGCTTTGCAAGTCCGAGACAGTTTATCGTTACCGTGCGTTTTTCCGAAAAAGCACGGTCCGTAAGATCATCTGCGGCGGTATATATGCTTGTTCCCCGTTCGGGTAACGTATAAAAGCCCTCTTTCCGCCATGCCGCGCAATATGCCGTATGCGCGCTGCACGCCCGTACCTATAAGCTCCGCGGCTTCCTCTTTGGATACGCCGTCATGCGAGGAAAGATAATTCATTATGCGGCTCTCATGCCCGTCCGAAAAAACGGACTCTTGTTTTACATACGTCATATTGGGCAGAGTAACAACAAACACTCCGTTCCCGGCATTTATAACGGGCTTCGACGGAGAAGCCGCATACAGCTCGAATATGCGCGGAATGCCCGTACCGTATGCCTCGATGTAGCGCAGGCGATAAAATATATCGGCAAGCCGTTTATTGCGCGGCTGCGAAACTCCGAGCCGCAAAGTCTCTTCGGTCATCCCGTCCGGGATATCGCCGAGTGAAAGTATTTCCAATCTGTCGTCGTAAAGATTGACGAGAGTACTGCCGCTGTACGAATAATCGCGGTGCACTACCGCGTTCAATAATGCCTCGCGCACGGCGGCAGGAGGATAATCGCGGCTGTCGGCGCGCTGTTTTCCGACGATATGCGACGACGTCTTGTTGTATACGTCTATATATCCGTAAACATCGTTCACCTGCGCAATCAGGCTCCCGCCGAACTCTCTGCGCCCCTTGAATATCTCTTTCGTCGTGCCTTCAAAGATAGCGCACTTTATACTGTGCTCGCATTGATCGGAAAGCAGCAGACCGAGATCGGTATAATACCCGTTCGGCGTTACGACGCCGAGCGTTGTCTTCTGCGCTTCTCCGAAAGCGATATCGTTTTCGGCAAACACTTTTTCCGCCGCCGTAAAAGTAAGATCCTGACGATAAGCTATTTTCGACTCATAATCATCTCCGTCCGCGCGCTTGACCAGATCCCGTATAACGCTCTCCTGAGCCGGCGCCGTCATACTGCCTATACGCACATATACGCCGTTCGGGCGGATCCCCTTATCGCCGAGATAATAAGGCGTATTCGTCCCGCGGACTATGTTCACCCGTACTATCGTTTTTCCGTCGTC
>DXHS01000099.1 GCA_019113275.1 Candidatus Protoclostridium stercorigallinarum | reverse complement strand
TACGAAAAGGGCTGGATATACCACGGCGCGCGCATAGTCAATCTCTGCCCTCACTGCAAAACGGCTATATCCGACGCGGAAGTGGAATACGAGACCGAAGAGGGAAGCCTGTGGTACATACGTTACCCGGCGGCGGACGGCGGCGAGGGCATAGTCGTCGCCACCACGCGCCCCGAGACCCTTCTCGGCGATATGGCGGTTGCGGTCAACCCCAAGGACAAGCGTTACGCTTCTCTCATAGGCAAGACGCTTTCTCTGCCGCTCACCGACAGGCAGATACCCGTCATCGCGGACGAGTACGTGGACAAGTCCTTCGGTACGGGCGCTGTGAAGATCACACCCGCGCACGACCCCAACGATTTCGAAGTGGGTCTGCGCCACGGGCTGGAAGTCATGCGCGTGATGGACGACACCGGTCACATGAACGACAAAGCGGGCAAGTACGCGGGCATGGACAGATACGACGCCCGCCGCGCGATGGTCGCCGACCTCGAGGCGCTCGGATTGCTCGTGAAGATAGAGCCGCACGTACATAACGTGGGGCACTGCCACAGGTGCCATTCCGCGATAGAGCCCATCGTCTCCAAACAGTGGTTTGTGAAGATGAAGGAGCTCGCGCAGCCGGCTATAGATATAGTAAAGAGCAGAGGGGTGCGCTATATCCCCAGGCGTTTCGAGAAGAATTATCTCTATTGGATGGAGAACATCCGCGACTGGTGCATATCCCGTCAGCTCTGGTGGGGACACCGCATACCCGTGTTCTACTGCGACGCGTGCGGCGGAGAGTTCGTCAGTCGCGAGGATCTTAGAGTCTGTCCCAAGTGCGGCGCGCCCGTGCGTCAGGACGAGGACGTGCTCGACACCTGGTTCTCCAGCGCGCTTTGGCCGTTCTCCACGCTGGGCTGGCCGGAAAAGACGCCCGATCTCGAATACTTCTATCCGACGGACGTGCTCGTGACGGCTTACGACATCATCACCTTCTGGGTGGCGAGGATGATATATTCGGGGCTGGAATTCATGGGCGAAAAGCCGTTCTCGGATGTGCTCATCCACGGTCTCGTGCGCGACGCGCAGGGGCGCAAGCTCTCCAAATCTCTCGGCAACGGCATCGATCCGCTGGAGATCATCGACGAAGCGGGCGCCGACGTACTGCGCATTTCGCTCATCAGCGGCGTGTCCGCGGGCGGCGATATCAAGTATTCGGATAAAAAGCAGGAGAGCTTCCGCAACTTCATGAACAAGATATGGAACGCCGCGCGTTTCGTGCTCATGAACGTCGGGGAGACGAAGATCCTGCCGATAGAAGAGGTGAAACTCACTCTCGCCGACAAGTGGATAATCACGCGGCTGAACAAGACGATAGCCGAAGTGACGCGTTACATGGAGCGTTACGAAGTGGGTCTCGCAGCCAACAAACTGTACGACTTTATATGGAGCGAGTTCTGCGACTGGTACATCGAACTTTCCAAAGTGTCGCTGTATTCGTCGGACGATAAGAAAAAACAGTACACGCTGTCCGTTCTCGTGCGCGTGCTGCGCGATATACTCAAACTCGCGCACCCCGTCATCCCGTTCATCACGGACGAGATATACCTCAACCTTCCCGAAGAGGCGAGGGACGCCGAGGACATCATGATATCCGCGTACCCCGACGCCAAGGCGCTGAAAAGCTACAACAAGGACGCCCGCGCCATGGAGACGGTCATGGACGCGATACGCGCCGTGCGCGCGCTGCGCGCGGAAACGGGGGTCAAGCCCTCGGTGCGCACCGAGCTGTACGTGCACACGTCGCCCGAAGCGAAGGGCATAATCGGAAAGGCGAGCGAGTACCTTGTCAAGCTCGCGTCGGGCACGAGCGTCATCGAAACGGAAAGCAAGCCTGACGGCTGCACCGCGCTCGTCACTTCGCTCGGCGAGATATACATCCCGATGGGCGAGCTCATGGATTACGATAAGGAGCTCGAACGCCTCGGCGGCGAGCTGGAACGCGCAAAAGGCGAGCTGGAGCGCGCCAACGCCAAACTCGCCAACGCGAATTTCGTCGCAAAAGCGCCCAAAGCGCTGGTAGACGGCGAACGCGAAAAGACGGTGAGATTCGCCGAACGCATTGCGGCTCTTACGGCGAAGATAAAAGAGATAGAAGCCGCGGCGGGCAGATAAACGATGGTAGAGCGTATAGCGTGCGGCGGCGTGAACTGCTATATAGTAGGCGTTCCGGGAGCATGCACGCTCGTCGATACCGCGACGGAGAAGTACTCCGAACGTCTCCGCGCCCGAGCGGAAGAGCTGGGCGTGCGCGTGATAGTCATCACGCACTGCCACTACGATCATGCGGGCGGCGCGGCAAAGCTCTCCTCTTCTCTTGGCGTGCCCATAGCAATGCACCCCGCGGATATCCCGCTCATGACCGATCCCGGCTGCTTCCGTATGCGGGCGGACACGCTTTCGGGGCGCATAATGCTGCGTATGCGCGGCAGGCACCCCCGCCGCAAAGTGACGCCCTTTTCGCCGACGATAGACCCGAGCGGAGGATTGGACTTCGCCGCTTACGGCGGAGCGGGCGAGGCGGTCATGCTCCCGGGGCACACTCCGGGGTCTATAGGAGTGCTTTACGACGGCTGCCTCATCGCGGGCGACGCGGTATACAACATCTTCGCCCCCTGCCGCTCCAAGTTCTATTGCGACGGGGACGAAGCGGGTTACTCATACCGCCGTATCCTCGCTGACGACCGCGTCTCGGTCGTCTATCCCGGTCACGGACGACCGATCGTCCTCAATAAAAACAAACCGATGCTCACGCCCGTTACGGAATGATATCCGCAGCGGGCGGTCTTCATGTCGCATCGTCACGCCGGATCGCCCGCGTAATAGCGTGCGTTATTTCGGTAATTCCGTGCGATGAGTGTTGATTATTTGCCGTCGATCGTGCTATAATGATTTTGTATACAAAGCAAAGGGAGAAAATACGATGCGCGTAGCGATAGTGGAAGACGACGAAGGAGAAGTGCGCGAGCTGAAAGCGCTTTTCGAAAGGTACGGGCGGCAGCACGGCGAAGACATCACGATAAGCGCTTACGGCGACGCGGTGAATTTTCTCACCGATTACCGCCCCGATTACGATCTCGTGCTGCTGGATATAGAAATGCCGCTCATGGACGGTATGACCGCCGCGGGCAAGCTGCGCGAGCTCGATCCGTATGTGATATTGGTATTCGTGACCAATATGCGGCAGTATGCCGTTGCGGGGTATTCGGTGAACGCGCTGGACTTTATGGTCAAGCCGGTAACGTGGTTCGATTTCGAGCGTCTCATGAACAAGGTCAGGCGGGCGGTGGAAGCGGGCGAGAACAGGGACGTGACGGTATCCGGCGGCGGCGTGCTCAAACGGATACCGTCGTCGCGCATAAAGTATGTCGAGATATATCGTCACAAGCTCACGGTGCATACGGAATTCGGGGATATAGAAACATGGGGAAGTCTTGCGGATATAGAGGAGCAGGTGCCCGCGGATTCTTTCGCAAAGCCGAAGAACTGCTATCTCGTGAACCTCAAATTCGTAGACGGTGTGGAAAAAGAGGATGTGATCGTCGGCAGCGAACGTCTTAAAATATCCCACATCAGGCGCAAGGAGTTCATGGAGGCTCTCATGCGTTACCTCGGCAGGAGGAGATAGGATATGTTCGAGTTCTCTTCGCCGCTGTTCTGGTATAAGCTGGTATTTACGGCGGAGCTTCTCATAGCGGAGGCTCTCGCTACTTATACGCTCGCGCGGCGGCGGCATTTCGCGCTGCGCGCGGTCCTTTCCGCCGCGGTCGTTTTTGCCGCGGCTTTTTTGTACCCGGTGGCGTTCGGGAACGCCGTATTCAACGCCTTGTTCAATTCGGTGATGTTCCTTACGCTGTTTGCGCTGACGGTACTTGCTCTCAAATGCTGTTACGACGAAAAATTCGTTACGCTCGTGTTTTGCTGCGTGATAGCTTACACGACGCAGCACATAGCGTATTCCACTTACAATTTCCTTATAAACGTATTCGATATAGGCAATTTCAACATTTACGGCTCCGCGTCCGGGGATGTGAACGATTTCAGCGCGCTTGCGGTCCCGGTATATCTCGGGGTCTACGGCTTTGCCTATTGGTTCGTATGGGCATTCGTCGAGCACAAACTGCGCGAGCAGGAGAAACTGATCGTGAACGTGCCGCTGCTTTTCTGCTTTGCGGGCATACTCGCGGTAGACGTAGTTCTCAATGCGTTCGTGACTGCGAATGCGGGAGAAGAGGCGGATATCGTAAGCACCGCGGTAGTTTACGTTTACAGCGTCATGTCGTGTTCGTTCGCGCTCGGGATGCTGTATTCCGTGCTCGGCAAGCGGCTGGCGGAAAGCGAGCTGGAAACGGTGGAAGAACTGTGGCGGCAGGATAAGAAGAATTACGAACTCAGCCGCGAGAATATAGAACAGATCAATATAAAGTGTCACGACCTTAAACACCAGATACGTCGGTTGGGCGCGGACGGCGGCAGGGTGAGCGGCGAATACCTCAAAGGTCTGGAAGCGGCGGTGAACATATACGATACGTCCGTAAAAACGGGCAATCCCGCGCTCGACCTGCTCATCGCGGAAAACAGTATATATATGGCAAAATACGGCATACGGCTCTCCGCGATGGTGGACGGCGAGGCGCTGTCGCTTATGAGCGAATCGGATATATACTCCCTTTTCGGCAATGCTCTGCGCAATGCGTTCGAGGCGTTGGTCGCGGAGCCGGACAAGGATAAGCGCGTCGTTCACATGCGGGTGAGAAAAGCCGCCGGGATGCTTGCGATAGACGTGGAAAACAGCTGCGGCGAAGTGCGGTTCGGAGAGGACGGGCTCCCCGTCACGGATAAGAGCGGCGCGGAACACGGCTACGGCATGCGCAGCATGCGGCTGATCGCACAGAAGTACGGAGGCAGCCTGAACGCCTTCGTGGAAGACGGGATGTTCTGTCTCGGCATATTTTTGCCGCTGCCGAAGTCGAACGGGGAACGAAATAAGTCATACGGAGAAAGACCTCTTTCAATTTCCGGGGATAAATGCTATCATTCGGGCGACGGCGGGGAAAGCCATACCTCGCCGAATAACGAAAAAGGAGAAATGATAGCAATGGCAGAAGGAAAAAAGAAGATGAGCAACCGACGGTTCATCACGATAATCGCCATAGCGATGGCGCTGCTTCTCGCGGTCATGCTCACGGTGACTATCGTCATGAACTATTTTTCGCAGACGATGGACGCTTATCTCGGGCGCGGCGCGAGATCGGTGACCAACGTAGAAGGCGCGGAGGACTGGGACACCGATTATTACGAGCAGAAGTACGAGACGAGCCCCGAAGCCCGCGACGCGGCGGCGAAAGTGGCGGCAAAGATATCCGACAACGGCATAGTGCTGCTCAAAAACGACGGATGTCTGCCTCTGGCAAAGACGACGCGTGTGACCCCCATGGGTTACAGATACCTCGATCCCATTTACGGCGGATCGGGTTCGGGCAACGTCAACTCCACCGAGGATTACGTCGTAACGCCCGAAGAGGGAGTGGCTGCCGTGTTCGGTGACATCAACAACGCCGTAGCCACGGCAATGAAAGAAGCGGAAGACGAGCTCGAAGCCGCAAATCCCGTGAACGGTGCGGACGGCGGCTCGGATAACTACAGCGGCGCACGCACGTCCGTTCCCGAATATCCCGAAGCGATATACGAGGGCGTGGCGAATACCATGAAAGACACCGTGGGCCTCGTATATATCGGCAGAGTGGGCGGCGAAGGCGGCGACCTGTGCGCGACCGAATACGACGACGGCACCGTCCACGAGCTGGCTCTCACGGCGCGCGAAAGGGCGCTCCTCGAGCTGGCGAAGAAGAACTGCTCCGAAGTCATAGTCATACTCGATACTTCCAACGCGATGCAGGTGCCCGAGCTCGAAGACGACGAAAAGATAGGCGCGATACTCGAGATCGGCGGTCCCGGATGCAGCGGCTTCGGTTCGCTGGGGCGCATCCTCGTCGGCGACGTGAACCCTTCGGGCAGACTGGTGGATACATGGGCGGCGGATTTCACGAAAGATCCAGTCTACGTCAATTTCGATAAATCCATAACGAACAACGTATCCGACGGTATCATGAATTACACGAACGCTATCCACACTTATCAGACGCCCGACGGAGTCACCGTGAACTACAACATACCTTTCCGCGAGTACGAGGAAGGCGTGTACATGGGGTACCGCTATTACGAGACGGCGGCTTCGCTCGGATACTTTACGTCCGATGACCTGCCCGACGGCGTGACGGATCCGTACTACAACCGCGAAAACGGCGTGGTATATCCGTTCGGCTTCGGACTGTCTTACACGACGTTCACGCAGGAGATAACGGATATGGACGTTTCCGAGGCGGATAACAGGCTCACCGTTACCGTTGAAGTCGTAAATACCGGCGATAAGGACGGGCGCGACACCGTGCAGCTCTATTACAGCGCGCCGTATACCGACTTCGACGTGACCAACATGATAGAAAAACCGTCCGTCGTTCTCGGCGAATATGCGAAAACGGGAGTCCTCAAAGCCGACGGCGGCAAAGAGACCGTCACCATCGAACTCGCTCTCGACGAAATGGCATCATATTGCTTCACACGTAAAAACGGGGACGGCACGACGGGCGCTTACGTCCTCGAGGGCGGCAAGTACGGCGTGTCGATCCGCAGCGATTCTCATACCGTGCTGGACAGCGACGAGTTCGAGATAAGCGAGACCGTTTGGTACGATAACGATAACATCCGTCCTTCCGAGATCGCGGCGCAGTCCGCGCTGGACGCAAAAGGCGAGCCTCTCGGCTATCCCGCCGCGGGTCCGGACGCCGAGTTCACGGCGGCTACGAACAAGTACGAAAAGTCCAACGCCTATATGACGGACGATTCGATATCCGAAGCGACTATACTTTCGCGCAGCAATTGGGAGGCGACTCAGCCTACCGGAGCGACGGACGCCGACAGGATGGCTTCCGAAGAGGTCGTCGAATGGATGGAATGGAATGCGGGCGCATTCGATTACGAGACGGACGAAGTTCTCGGCAACGTGAGCGGCAGTCTCGCATACAAGGCGGATAAGCCCGTTTCCGGCGCGGATAACAAACTTACGCTCGCCGATATGCGCGGACTCGATTACTACGACGACAACTGGGATATCCTTCTCGATCAGCTCGATTACACCGATACCGACGAACTCAAGCTGGCATTGTTCATGGGCGGCTATACCACCGGCGAGGTAACGACGATAGGCAAACCGCTCACCGTGGACAGAGACGGTCCTCAGGGACTTACTCAGTCGAGCAACGACGGCAGCAGCTGGCTGGGCAACGTGTGCGCATATCCTTCCGAAGTCGTGCTCGCGCAGACGTGGGATCGCGATCTCGCGTACGAATACGGTTATTCGGTAGGGCAGGAAGCGCTCACAAACGGAACCAACGGCTGGTACGCTCCCGGCGTGAACATGCACCGTTCGCCGTTTGCGGGACGTAACTTCGAGTACTTCTCCGAAGACCCGATAGTTACCGGCATAATGGGTACGGCGGTCGTATCCGGCGCGGGCGACTGCGGCGTGTACTGCGCGTTCAAGCATTTCGCTCTCAACGACCAGGAGGCGCAGCGCCAGCCCGACAGGTCTTTCGATATAACGGTATGGGCTACCGAGCAGGCGATAAGAGAGATATACCTCAAACCCGGCGAAATGATGGTCAAGAATGCCCGTAAGACGATAAAGTATATCGCCGACGACGAAGGCAATATCGCGACCAAGACCATGCGCGCCGCAGACGCGATCATGGTGGGAGACGCTTCTCCGGGCGGCGAGTACACCGGTTATTCGTATGCGCTCCTTAACGGCATCATCCGCGGCGAGTGGGGATTCCAGGGCTTTATGATCACGGATATGCACGTTCCTTACGAGAACGAGTGCGATAAGCTCGTGCGCGCCGGCTGTGACGTGCTCATGACGATGACTTACCTCAGCAAGTTCTCTGTGAGCGATACGCAGTCCGCTACCGGGCAGTGGGCTCTTCGGAATGCGATAAAGAACGTCAGCTTCACCGTCGTCAATTCCAACGCCATGCAGGGGGCGGCTCCCGGCGCGATCATAACTTACGCGATGTCGCCGTGGGCTGTCGGGCTGCTTATCGGGGATATCGTGATAGGTCTGCTCATAGTCGCGGGTGCGGTATGGATCGTCCTTCGCGTAAGGGACAGCAAAAAGAACCCCGAAAAGTATAAGGGCACCGAAAAGATATAAAATGCGTTCGCGCATATAACGTCGCGGGCGGGAGAGCTTGTTCTCCCGCCCGCGTGTTTTTTGCCGCCGCGTCTTGATTTCGCCCGAGAGGTATGGTATAATACACATATGATCTATTGCGTTTCGGACATACACGGATATTACGGGCAGTTCTGCCGATTGCTCGATAAGATAAAATTCGGCGGGGGAGACAGGCTGTTCGTCGTCGGCGACGTCATAGACAAGGGGCCGGAGAGCGTGCGCCTCGCGAAACTGCTCTTTTCCGTGCCGAACGTCACGTGTATCGCGGGCAATCACGAGTACGATTTTATGAAATACTACCGCGCGCTCATGCGAGGGACGGAAGATTACGACTATGTCCTTACCAAACTGCGGGCGTATTTCCCCGACGGCGATCTGCTCGATTGGGACGTCGCCGACGACATAGACAATCTGCCGTTCTATGCGGAAACGGACGACTTTATATGCGTGCACGCCGGCGTGCCGCTCGCTCCCGACGGGAAACTTTTTCCTCTCGGCGATGTGACCTGCGAGCAGTTCGTTTACGACCGCCGTTTCAAAGAGCCGAACGTTCTGCCCAAAGGCGGCAAGTGCGTGTTTTTCGGTCACACCCCCGTGCGTTACTTGACGGGGCGTGACGAGATATTGCGCTATCTCCGCCCGGGAGCCGACCCGCGCAGCACGAACGTGACGGACTACGTCAAAGTACACCTCGACACGGGCGTTCCGCAGGGCGGTGCTCTCGGCTGTATCGCCGTAGACGATATGCGCCCTATATATGTATGGTAGGATAACGAAAACGGCTCTTCCGAAAAGGAAAGCCGTTTTCGTATGCCCGATGTATGGCTTAAAAGATCGCAATGCGGATGAGAAAAAGCAGAGCGAGGTGGGCGGGATAGAATATGTAGAAAAAGTATTTGAGCGGCAGGCCGCCGCGTCTGCCCGAATACAGCGCGAGAACGGGAAGGGATAACAGACAATAGAACTGTATCCCGCCCGATTCGAAAGACACCGCGATCAGCCCGAGCGCGAAACATACAACGGCGAGCGCGTGGCAGTACAGTTCGGAGAATGCTCCCGTAAAACCGTAAGAACGGAAGTCGAGCAGCCTCACGGTGACGGGCAGAAGCACTCCCGACAGTCCGTAATCGACGTGAACGGGAGAGAACAGACATACGTATACGGCAAATGCAAGCGAAAGCGCAAGCGCTGCGGACAGCAGCGCCGAGTTTCTGCCGTCCCTTGCGAAAACCGATTTTTTGAGCGTATCGATCGAGTATATCACGGGACAGGCAAGTACGAAACTTATGAGTATATCGCCGCACGGCGCGCCGTCAGCCGCCGACATCACCGCGGAAGTGCATACGCCCATGCAAAGCAGCGTCAGAAAATGCCGCAGCTTGTGCCGCGTATAAAAACACCCCTCGGCGAACATAAACGAAAACAGCGGCATGGCGAGCCGTCCTATCATGCGCAGCGCGACGACATCCGGCAGCAGGATCATGCCGATATGGTCGGCGAGCATGAGCGAGCATGCGATCAGCTTGATCGCGTTCCCGCCGAGCGCTCCGATATACCCTTGTTTTTCTTCCGCCATACGTTTATCTTATCATGTCCGTCCGTTCCGCGTCAAGCCGTTTTCTTGCGCGCGAAACGTGCGTTTGCGGTCAGGCGCAAAACCCGGCATGATTTCGGATGAGAAGGCGCGGTTTTAGGAGCAGATCTTGCGGGATACCAACGAAGCCCTATGCGGTTTGCGCTCCGCGCAAACATTAGTATTTGGTTAAAAGCTCATGAAAAAACAAAAAATATCTTGACTACCGCGGGTGAAAAATAGTAAAATGAACTTGCTGATATCTGTGACTTATGATAAAAGCGGCGTCCGCCGCGAAGGAGAGGGATTTGGCACTCGAAGAAAGACCTAAGGTAAAGCTCAAACGGCGCAATTGCGCGGGCTTTGTCATAAGCGTTATACTGTTCGTGGTATTCATCGGTGCGCTCGTGGGCGGATCGATATTTGCCGTGAATTACGGCTCGAATATTTTCAAAGAAACTTTCGGTTTTGCGATAAGCGACGTCATCGATTGTTTCAACGATCTCGGCGACGCAAAAAGAGAGGATATAGTAACCAATCCTTACGACAAGAAAGACGCGGGCGCGTTTTACTCTTCGCTCAATGCCTCGCTCTATTTCAAAGACGGCACGATAGACAAAGGGTTTGTGGACGACGTCGTGGACGCGGCTGTCTCCGCGACTTCCGACGGACCTCAGATTTCCGACGAGCCTCAGACTTCGGCATACGTTTCCGCGTCCGCGGATGTAACGGAAGGCGGAGCGGAAGGGGATAAAGAAGAAACGGAAGAAGAAACGGAGACCGATCTCGCCTCCGTTCTTACGGGCATACTCAGACGCGAGAATTTCGATGCGGATAAGCTCGCTTCGTACAACGTTGCGGAAGGGTCGGGAGCGGACGCTCCCATGACCGACCGTCAGATGGCGGCGTTCCTGGACGACTATCTTCTCTCTTCGGGTAAGATAGACGAGTTGGTCGATCTTTCGGAGATCGCGGAAGAGCCTTCCGTTTCCGAGGCCCTCGACGGCGTAAAGGTGAGCGAACTCATATCGCTCGACCAGGTGACGATAACGAAAGGGTCGGACATGTCCGAATCGGACAAAACGGCTTACGGCGCCGAGGACGGCGATGTGTATATGGTGCTCACGATGTCGCTGGACGTCGGTAAGACCGTGCGCGACGTGCTTGCCGATATGAAGGTGGATACGGGCGATATGACGCTGAACTTCTCCGCGCTCGCCGATTCGGTCGCCGCGTCTCTTCCCGCCACGCTGTACTTCACCGCGGCGGCGGATATGTCTGACGCCGACGCCGGCATAAAGGTGAATATCAACCGCATGGCGCAGGAAGAGTGCAAGATGGGCTATCTTTCGGACGAGCTCAAAGCCGAATACGGCGAGCACATATCCAAGTTCGACCGTCTTTGCATCATCGTTAAAGCGTTCTCGGGACGCGACGTCCTCGAACTCATCAACGAATATTCTTCGGGCATCCTCGGGTACGTCTGCCGTTCGGACGATGCCGATACGGAATTCTGCCTGTCGGACATCATCGATCTCGGCAGCGTCAAGCCCGTCGAAGGCGGCGGAAACTCATTCACCGTCGATGCATATGGTCTGGTCGCGAAGATACTTTCGGACAGGCTGGGCAGCAATGCGACGGACGCGGATATCATAGCTCTCATGCAGACGATCATATGCACGGACGAGCTCGACGCTCTTATCCCGAACGAGCGCGTGGACGTGTATGTCAACGATAAAGCCGCTCTCGACAGAGCGATGGAGTCCTGCGGCATAGCTTCCGTAGAGGATATAGATCTCGAACGCGACCTCAACCGCCTGAACGCCGCGGGGGCGGGAGTATTCACCGCCGATCCCGGGGTGGAAGTGCCCGCGGGCGCGGTGAACGTCTACTCGGGTCTGCTCGAGCGCGGCGTGTTCGACGCTTACGGCATAGAGGGTGCCGAGGATTACACGGCAGAGGACATCATCGCGATCATGCAGTCGGGCACGCTCACCCAAGAGCAGCAGGCGCTCCTCGAGCAGATACGGAATAAAGTGGAGCAGGGCGAGATAACGCAGGAGCCTCCCGTTTTCGAGATAACGGATAAGATGCTCGGTTCGGCGATACGCGACATGAGCGACGTGTTCGGCGAAGAGATAGCGAAGTACGGTTTCGCCGTGCATTCGGTGACGATAAATGAGAGCGGCGGCAAGATGTATGCGGACATAACGGCGAGCGTGACCGTCGCGGGACTTATGAACGGCGCGGACAGCTATTTTTCGGATATTCTGCCAAAGGCGATAGCGCTCACGCTGCGCACGGATATAACTCCGCACGCAGAGACTCGCGACGCGGCGAGCGTGGTGCGCTTCAACGGCGTGCACGAGAACGGCTCGGTGGCGCCGTTGCAGGGGCTGACCTGCGGCAGGCTGATCGAAGCCCTCGAAAACATCGTGCCCGACCTCGATCTCGATTCCGTGCTTGCGGAGCTGTCGGGCAGCATAGGCGAAGTGCTGGACAATCTGGGCGGTAACTTCGGCGATTACGTATTCGTGCCGAGCGAAACGGCATGAGGCGGGAATGGTAATAGAGCGGCTGAAAATAACCGATTACAGGAATTACGCGTCTGCCGAGATATTTCCGGGCAGGGGCGTAAACCTGTTTATGGGGGATAACGCTCAGGGCAAGACCAACCTGCTCGAGAGCATCCGCCTGGCGAGCGTGGGACGGTCCGCCCGCACCACCCGCTGGCAGGAGCTCATACGCTGGGGAACGAAAGCCGCGACCGTGAATGTGCGCGTGCGTTCGGCGGCGGGCGCGGACGAAGTCACCGTGCGTCTGGACGGCAGCAAGCAGGTGCTCGTCAACGGATTCCCGATCGCGCGCATGGGCGAGCTCATGGGCGTGGTCAAGACCGTGCTGTTCACGCCCGACGAGCTGCGCATAGTCAAAGAAGGACCGGGCGAGCGGAGACGGTTCGCGGATATCGCGCTGTGCCAGCTCTCGCGCGGGTACTTTTACGCGCTCACGCGGTATAACCGCATACTCGCCCAGCGCAACAAGCTGCTCAAAGGCGACCCGACGGACGCCGAACTCACGGTGTGGGACATGCAGCTCGCGCGCGAGGGCGCGCGGGTGACGCGCACGAGGCGCAAATTCGTCGAGCGGCTGGCGGTCCTCGCGGAAGAAGTGCACAAGGATATCTCGGGCGGCGAAAAGCTGGAAGTGGGGTACGAGGGCGCTCCGGGCGACGAGCTCGGCGAGATAGAGACAGGGCTGCTCGCCTCTCTCGAAAAGAGCCGCTCCCGCGACAGGCAGTTCGCGGTCACTCACGTCGGTCCGCAGCGCGACGACCTTTCTATAAAGGCGGACGGTATAGACCTGCGCTCGTTCGGCTCGCAGGGTCAGCAGCGCAGCGCGGCTCTGTCGCTCAAGCTCGCGGAGATGGAACTTCTCGGACGGGAGGGCGGCGAGTACCCCGTGCTGCTGCTCGACGACGTGCTCAGCGAGCTGGACGAACGCCGCCAGTCCAAACTCATAGAAAAGATACGCTCGTACCAGACGGTGATAACGTGCACCCATCTTACGGCGGACGTGCGCGAAAAAATAGGAGAGGTAACGGAGTTCGCCGTGCGCGGCGGGACCGTGGAAATGCAAGGAGCAAGAAAGTGAAAGACGGTATTTTCAAGGTAGCGGCGGCGACGCCGCACATAAAGCCGGGCGATTGCGCCGGCAACGCGGATAAGATCATCGCGCTTATCGATCGGGCGGAAAAGGAAGGCGTGAGCGTGCTCGTTCTGCCCGAACTGTGCCTTACGGGTTACACGGCGGGCGACCTCTTTCTTCTCGACAGCCTTATCGGCGGCGCGGAAGAGCAGCTCGACCGCATCACGGACTTCACCGAAGGTAAGGACGTCGTCGTCGTTCTCGGCGCTCCCGCGATGATGCGCGGCAAGCTGTATTCGGCGGCGTTCGTCGTGCAGCGGGGAAGAGTGCTCGGCGTGGTGCCCAAGAAGCACGTCCCCAACTATTCGGAGTTCTACGAGGCTCGCATGTTCACCGCTTTTACGGGTGAAAACGATTTCGACGAAAAGCTGAACTGCCCCTTCGGCACTAAGCTGATATTCAAAGACAGGAGCGACATGCTCACTCTCGCCGCCGAGGTATGCGAAGACCTCTGGGTGCCGGACAGCCCTTCGACGGAGCACGCTCTCGCGGGCGCGCTCGTGATATGCAATCCGTCGGCGTCCGACGAGACGATAGCCAAAGCGGACTACCGCCGCTCGCTCGTTTCCATGCAGTCGGCAAAGCTGTGCGCGGCGTATGTGTACGCGGACGCGGGCAAGGGCGAATCGACGACGGACACGGTGTACGCCGGGCATAACCTCATCGCCGAGAACGGCAAAGTGCTTGCCGAGGGCGAGTTGTTCGCCGACGAGTTCATAGTCGCGGATATAGACGTGCAACACCTCGCGCACGACCGCCGCCGCATGACGAGCTTCTCCTGCGGCAGACGGGCGGGCTATGAGGAAGTGACTTTCGAGCTGAACGCGAAACAGACCGAACTTACGCGGAGACCGGATAAAAACCCATTCGTACCCGCCGTTAAAGGCGAGCTGGACAAGCGGGCGGAGGACATCCTTCGTTTGCAGACGGCGGGGCTCGCGGGGCGCTTGTCCAACTGCAATATCAAAAAATGCGTCGTGGGCGTGAGCGGAGGGCTGGACAGTACTCTCGCGCTCCTCGTCGCCGTGCGCGCCGCCGACAGCGTGGGACTGCCGCGCAAAAATGTCATAGCCGTCACGATGCCGTGCTTCGGCACGACGGGCAGGACGCGCCGTAACGCCGAAGCGATGAGCAAACTCCTCGGCACGGATTTCCGCGTCGTGGATATCGGCGAGAGCGTCAAACTCCACCTGCGCGATATCGGGCACGACGGCGTGACCACCGACGTAGCTTACGAGAACGCCCAGGCGCGCGAACGCACACAGGTGCTCTTCGATATAGCCAACATGCAGGGCGCGGTGCTCGTGGGCACGGGCGACCTTTCCGAGCTCGCCCTCGGCTGGTGTACGTACAACGGCGACCATATGAGCTCTTACGCGGTCAACGCGTCCATACCCAAAACGCTCGTGCGCCGTCTCGTCGCGTACGAAGCCGAACGTCTGCCCGCTCTCGGCGACGTATTGCGCGACGTGCTTGACACTCCCGTCAGTCCCGAGCTTCTTCCCACGGGCGGCGACGCCGTCGTCCAGCCTACCGAGGAGATCATCGGACCTTACGAACTGCACGACTTCTTTCTTTATCACCTGATACGATGGGGCTCTTCCGCCCGCAAGATACGCCGCCTCGCCCTTGCGGCATTCGACGGCGAGTACGACGAAAAGACGATAGACAAGTGGCTGGACGTGTTCTTCCGCCGTTTCTTCTCTTCCGCGTTCAAGCGCAACTGTCTGCCCGACGGCGCGAAGGTGGGCAGCGTGTCCCTCTCGCCGCGCGGCGACTGGCGCATGCCGTCCGACGCCGCGGTGATAAGATAAAAAGGCAAAACGCAATCGGGGCGGTGAAAACGACAATCGGGGCGGTGAGTATTAACGCACCGCGGCGTTTGTTGTATAATGAAAAGAACAAAATGGAGAAGATGAGGTATGCTGAAGGCGGCTATAGTGGAGGATGACGATAGGGCGGCTGCGGAGCTGAAGAGGTATCTGCGGCGGTATGCCGATGAGACGGGGGCAAAGATCGACGCGGACGTGTACGGCGACGCGCTGTCTTTTCTTGCCGCATACAGCGGGTACGATATCGTGTTCATGGATATCGAGCTGCCCGATTACGACGGCATGAGAGCCGCGAAAAAGCTGCGCGAGACGGATAAGACCGTGGTCATCGTATTCGTTACCAATATGCGCAGGTATGCGGTGGAAGGGTACGAAGTGGGCGCGCTCGATTTTATGATGAAGCCCGTCGGTTGGCAAAGTTTCCGCACGCTCATGGGCAAAGCTGAGAAAGTGGTATATTCTAACCGCGATGCAAAAGTTACCATCAAAACTTGGGGCGGCGGCATAAAACTGCTTGACGCCAAGGAGATATATTTCGTGGAAGTGACGCGGCACCATCTGGTGTTCCACACGGTTAGCGGCGATTACGATATGTACGGCGATCTCGTGAGCATGGAAAAAGTGCTGCCCGAGCGCTCTTTCGCGCGTTGCAACAGCTGTTATCTCGTCAATCTGCGCTATGTACGCGCGGTGGAAGGGGATACCGTGAATGTGTCGGGGTATGAGCTGAAGATCAGCCGTCCGAAGAAAAAGGAATTTTTACAGCGCATAGCGGGATATATAGGCGGAGGGATGGACATTGTTTGAGATCACCCCGCTTTTTATATATAAATTCGTGTTCGTAACGGAGATCGCCGTTGCGGAGACGCTTTTTGCGTTGCGCCTGCGCCGTCGCGCACGATTCCCGCTGCGTCTGGCGCTGTCGCTTGCAGGCGTGTATGTCGTAGCTTTGCTTTTTCCGGCGGTGATCCCCAATGCCGCATACGTTTCGCTGATGTTCGTCGTTCTGTTTGCATCGACGGTAGGGGCGCTGTGCGTATGTTTCAAAGAGAGCGTATGGGCTATATTGTTTTGCGCGGTAGCGTCGTATACGATACAACATCTCGCATGCCTGCTTTACGATCTGTTTATCGCGTTGTTTTTGTCGGACGTGTCTCTCGGTGCGTACGGTATGGAGATGGACGCGGAATTTACTCTGTGGAATCTTTTGCTGTATGTGATCGCGTATTTTCCCGTATATTACGTGGCATATTTTCTTTTCGCCCGTACTTTGGGGCGCAACGAAAATTTTGCGATAGGAAATGTTCCGCTGCTGCTCATCACGGGCGTGGTGTTGCTCGTGGACGTGGTTTTCGGGCTGGTCGTCAAATACGAATATCCGGCAGACGGCGGTACGCTTTTTCTTTGTATGTTCTACCTCTGTAATGCACTGTGCTGCGCCGTAGTGCTCGTGTTGCAATTCGGGCTGCTCGACAGGAAGAATCTGCGCTTCGAGCGTGACGTGCTCAATTCGTTGCTTGCCAAAGAGCGCGACAGGTTCGAACAGAGCAAACGCAATTACGAATTTCTCGGCGTCAAGTGTCACGATCTCCGGCACTGGATCAAAGCGGCGGAGCAGGGAGATTTCGATAAAAAAGCGTTGAGTGAAATGGAGAGCGCGGTCGCCAAATACGACGCGCTGCTGCGCACCGGGAATGCCGCGCTGGACATAATACTTTCCGAAAAATGCGAGAAGTGCGATGAAGCGCACGTCGCGTTCACATGTATCGCGGACGGTAAAAGCCTGGATTTCATGTCCGAAGCGGATATATATTCGCTTGTGGGAAATATGACCGAGAATGCGATAGAATACGTTTCCGCATTCGGGGAGGAAGACAAACGTTTCGTACGGCTCATGCTGCGTCGCAGCGGCGCATTCGTATCGCTGCGCACCGAGAATTACTTCGAGGGCGAGCTGAAACTGAAAAACGGTTTGCCGCAGACGACTAAAAACGGCGGTCTGCACGGATACGGTACGAAGAGCATGCGCATGATAACGGAGAAGTACGGCGGTACGCTGGATTTCTCCGCCGAGGACGGCATATTCGCCGTGACGGCTTTGTTTTTGCAAAAAGGGCGGTAAAATATTCATAATGGGCGGGAGATATTGAAAACCCGCTCTTTTCCTTTTATAATGGCGTCGGTACGGATGAGTACCGAAAAACATTAAAAGGAGAAAAGAAATGACAAACGAAAAAACAAAAATGAGCAATTTCAAGTTCCGGATAATACTTATCCCCATACTTGTGTTCCTGCTCATAGTAGCAGTGATCTTGAATGTCGCTTTCGCTGTTTTTGCGCCGACGCTCGATTCGCTGTTCGTGTCCACGACCATACTGTCCGATGTTACCGATGCGGCAAAGGCGTTCGATGACAGTAAGGAAATGGCGAAAAAGATCCAGAACGAGGGCACGGTGCTGCTCAAAAACGAGGACGATCTGCTCCCGCTCGGCAGCAAAACGGACAAACTCAACTTCTTCGGCTGGGGTTCGTATGAACCCGTATACAGCGGTTACGGCTCGGGCGGTATGCGCCCGCAGACGGATATGACCCGTTTCACTACGCTCGTAGCGGCATTCGAAGCGGAAGGGTATGACGTGAACGACGAACTGATGACGGCGTACCGCGAGTTCTGCGACGAACGCGTCAATCCGGGCAACGTTACCAATCACAATTACAGCATATACGAGCTTCCCGCGGAAGAATACGAGTCGCTCATGACGAACGTCAAGGATTTTTCCGATTATGCGGTCATCACCATTTCCCGCGCGGGCGGCGAGGGCGACGATATCCCCATGCCCGGGCAGATGAACGATTCCAGCACGGATGTGGGACATTACGGCGTGCAGTACGGGCAGTCGGACACCAAGCATTACCTTGAACTGTCCGACGACGAAGAAGCCATGATCGACCTTGTGTGCGATAATTTCGATAACGTTATCGTGCTCGTCAATACGCTCAATCCCATGGAGCTCGGTTTTCTCGACGATCATGAGGAGATAAAAAGCGCGCTTTGGATAGGCGGTCCCGGAACGTCCGGCTTCGCTTCGGTTGCGGACATCGTAAAAGGCGACGTCAATCCTTCGGGCAGACTGACGGATACTTACGCTTACGACGCTATGAGCGCGCCGTCGTTCGACAACTTCGGGTATAAGACTTTCTACGACGAAGCGGACGTGCAGGGACCGCTCAATGCCACATTGCAGTTTGCTAACTATGTCGAGGGCATTTATGTGGGATATCGTTATTACGAAACGAGATACATGAACGACGAAGCGGCTTACAACGCCGCTGTACAGTATCCTTTCGGCTACGGCATGTCCTACACGACTTTCGAGCAGGAGCTCGGCGCATGCTATGAGCTCGGCGGGGAGATCGTCATGCCCGTTACCGTTACCAATACGGGCGATGTCGCGGGCAAAGACGTCGTTCAGGTATATGTGACCGCGCCTTATATCGAGGGCGGGATCGAAAAGCCTTATGTCGCTCTTGCGGGATTCGGTAAAACGGATATCATCGAGCCGGGTGACAGCGCGACCGTAAATATCATGATAGACGTCGAAGATCTCGCGTCTTACGACTACGCGGGCGAAGGTTGTTATGTCCTCGAAGAGGGAGACTACGAGCTCAAGCTCATGATAAACGCTCACGAGCCTTACGAGGGCGAGGTGTATACTTACCGCGTTTCCGAGACGATAGTATACGACGAGGATAATAAGCGTCCTTCCGACGGCGTCGCCGCAGTCAACCTTTTCGATTATGCCGATATAACCGAGGCGTCCGTCGAAGATAAGGATACCAAGCCGCTTTCCCGTAGCGATTGGGAAGGTACATGGCCTACCATGGACAGGTATGCCGACCTTGCGGAAAAGACCTGCTACGACAATAGAGGCGGCGAGCTCAACACGCATAAGAACGTACATACGGCGACGCCAACGCAGACTATAATCGATACGGTCACGGTCAACCCGCAGACGGAAGATAACAAAAAGCGCGTTCCCGATGCCGAGCTTGAATACGGCGTGCCTTTCCTTTACAGCGACTTCCCGTATGCCGATGCGGAATCGGAGCACGAGTCGGATACGGTCACGCTCAAAGACATGTCCGTCGTTGAGTATTCGGGAGTGATCGACGGAGTAGATCAGGACGAAATTTGGATGAAGTTCGTGCTTCAGATGTCTTTCGACGAAATGATGGATCTCGTGTTCGATACCCAGGGTTACGGTTCGGGCGAGATCGAGTCGATAGGTAAGTCCGCGATGATAGACGTCGACGGTCCCGTAGGTGCGTCTTCATACCAGAACGGAGATTTCGAAGGCTGTCATTATCCGATATCCACTACCATAGCGGCGACGTGGAACGTTCCTCTCGTTACCGAGATGGGCGAGGTGATGGGACAGGAATTCGCTTCTCTCGGCATATCCGGCATGTACGGTCCTTCCGTTAATATCCACCGCAGTCCGTTCGGCGGCAGGTCGTGGGAGTACTACAGCGAAGATCCCGTCATCTCGGGCAATATCGGCGGAGCGGAAGTGCTCGGTCTCCGTCATGCGGGCATATACGCTCATCTTAAGCATTTCGCGATAAACGAGCAGGAAAGCGGCCGCGAAAATTCCGGTCTGCATACCTATGTGGACGAACAGGCTCTGCGCGAGATATATCTCAGGGCGTTCGAGATAGTCGTGAAAGATTATGAGGCTTCGGGCATCATGAGTTCTTTCAACAGGGTAGGACCCGTATGGGCGGGCGGCGATTACAATCTCTGCACCACTGTGCTTCGCGACGAATGGGGCTTCGAAGGCGCGGTGATCTCCGACTATTATTACTTCCTGGGCGCGAGCCGCGGCGGCAAGTTCTATATGGGAGTGGAAGACGGTCTGTATGCGGGCAACGATATGTGGCTCAACGGTCTTAAAAGCTACGGCATGGCTTCCGGTTTCTCCGAAGATACAGCCACTGCACGCGATCTACATGTGATAACGGCAGCCTGCAAAAACGCGCTCTATATGTATTCGCGCGGTAAACTGATGATAAGCGAGCTCAACTTCCCGCTCTGGCGCGTATTTTGGATCATAGGCGACATCATCGTGTTCGGTCTTATTGCTGCAGGCGTCGTATGGATCGTTCTCCGCACGGTTGACTCCAAGCGTCATCCCGAGAAATATAAGGCGCGCGCGTCGGACAACTGAATTTCTCTTTGACCGATAAATCTCGGTTTTGCGAAAGGGTCTCTTGCCGAGACCCTTTCGCAAAATTTTTTCAAGTGAGCGGTAAGTATTTAATATATTTTTAAGTTTGCGGCGTTATCATGCGTTTGTAAAGCAAAGGGAGATACCGCCCGCTTTACACCTTAACATGCCGTATCATCCATCCTCAGGGAGTCCTGCGCAAAAAGCGGCTTTATGCCGTGCAGGACTCTTTTTTATTTTAACGGACGTTTAACTATGTCGGGTCATAATGTTTACAAACGGCGGTTGCCGTGGTATAATTGACGTTAAGGAGAGGGAGCATGCGTGTACTTCTTGTCGAGGATTCGGTAAGTCTTACCGAGGCGCTGGAAAGCGTATTCAAAAGAGAAAAATTCGTCGTGGATATAGCGCACGACGGCGAAGAGGGCGTGGCGTATGCCGAGACCGGCGTATACGACGTGATAATCATGGACGTCATGATGCCTGTCAAGAGCGGCGTGGAGGCGACCAAAGAGCTGCGTGCGAAGAAGATAAACACGCCCATCATAATGCTCACCGCGCTCAGCGAGGAGAGCGATAAGATAGCGGGTCTGGACTGCGGGGCGGACGATTATATAACCAAGCCCTTTTCGGTATCCGAGCTGCTCGCGCGCATACGCGCGGTAACGCGGCGAAAGGGCGACATCATCCCCGACGACGGTCTTTCCTACGGCGGGGTGACGCTCAATCTTTACACTTACATGCTCTCTTCCGGGGATAAGTCCATCAAGCTCAGCAAGAAAGAGGCGGAGATCATGCGCTACTTTTTCGAGAAGCCATCTTTCGTGGCGCAGCGCGATCAGATCATAAGCAAAGTGTGGGGGTTCGACAGCGAGTTCGAATCCAATAATCTCGAGGTATTCATATCATTCCTGCGCAAAAAGCTGCGTTTTCTTGACGCGAGATTTACCATCATGCCCGTGCGCGGGGTGGGATACAGACTCAGCGAGCCGGAAAAAGCGTGAGCTTAAGCGGCGGAGGACGGCAGGATATGGCGAAAACAGGCGGGAGCGGAAAGGAAAAAAAGACGACGGCTACGTCGCGGCTCTTCCGCAAGATGCAGCTCAAATTCACGGCGTTCGTCGCCGCTATCTGCGTTGCTCTCGTTACCGTTTCCTTCGTTGCTCTTACGATAGTCAATACCGTGTCCATGGAGATGTCCGTCGGCGACATGATGGACGAAGCCATACGCGTCGCGATCGAGGATATGGAAAGACCTGCGCCTTCGGACGACGGTCCGCGCCCCGACTGCCTTGTCGTGATCGCGCGCCCGGGCGACCGTCCGGACGAGATGCTGGCTTTCGGTTCTCTCGGCAGCGACGTGGAGCTGACCGAGTCGGACGCGGAAGAGCTCATCCGCGCAGCGGTGAGCGGTGAAACGGACGTGCGCATAAACGATCTTATCGTGCGCGTGCGCACGCTCGTCGAGTACGACGAGGAAGGGCGTTTCGGCGTATATGCGTTCTACGATTTTACCGACCGTTATTCGATATACGTGTCGCAGACGCTCGGCATGCTGTTTTCGTTTCTCGCACTCGCGATCATACTCACGCTGTTCACATACATGATGTCCGGCGTCATGCTTTCGCCTGTGCGCGATTCGCTCGTGCGGCAGAAGGACCTCGTCGCCAACGCGAGCCACGAGCTCAAAACGCCCATAACGATAATAAACGCCAATCTCGACGTTATCAAGAACGCGCCCGAGTCGGCGGATAACGGCAAGTGGATAGACAATATCGAGGCGCAGACCAAACGCATGAACGAGCTCATCATCGAGATGCTTGAGATGTGCAGTTTCGAGTCGGACGCGTACCGCCCGGAGATAAAGGAGTTCGATCTCGGCGAGATGGCGGAGGGCTGCTGCCTTTCGTTCGAGGCGGCGTGCTTCGAAAAGGGCGTGAGCATAAAGTACGAAGGGGAGGGCGATACCGTCATCCGTTCGGACGAAAAGGGCTGGACGAAGCTCGTAGGCATACTCCTCGACAATGCGGTCAAGTATTCGCCGGACGGCGGGCGCATAAGCGTCAGGATAGAGCGCCGCAAAAAGCAGATATTCCTTTATGTGGGCAACGACGGGGAGATACCGCCCGAGATACGCGGCAGGATATTCGACAGGTTTTACAAAGCGGGCGACGGTTCGGGCAGCTTCGGGCTGGGGCTTTCGGTCGCAAAGGTGATAGTGAACGGCATGAACGGCACCATAGAGTGCTCGAGCAAAGGCGGGCGCACTGTATTTACCGTCGCCGTGCCGCTCAAACAGGAGGCATAGATGATATACGCAAACGTAAGCGAGGCGATCGGGTCCACTCCGCTCCTTGAGCTGGGCGGCTACGCGCGCAGCATAGGCGCGACCGCGCGGATACTGATCAAGCTCGAAAACCGCAACCCCGGCGGAAGCATAAAGGATCGCGTGGCGGCGCGCATGCTCGAAGACGCCGAAGCGGAGGGAAAACTGCGCCCCGGCTCGGTGGTCATCGAGCCCACGAGCGGCAATACGGGTATAGGGCTGGCGATGCTGTGTGCGGTAAAGGGTTACCGCCTCATTATAGTGATGCCCGACAGCATGAGCGTGGAGCGGCGCAAGCTGATGACGGCATACGGAGCGGAGCTCGTGCTCACTCCCGGCGCGCTCGGCATGAGCGGAGCCGTGGCGGAGGCGGAACGCATACTGTCCGTCACGCCCGGCGGCTTTATCGCGGGGCAGTTCGACAATCCGTCCAATCCGCGCGCGCACTATCTCACGACCGCGCCCGAGATATGGTCCGAAGTTTCGGATACGCTCGGCGCTTTCGTGGCCGGAGCGGGCACGGGCGGCACGGTCACGGGCGTGGGGCGGTACGTCAAAGAGCGGGCCTCTTCCGTGCGCATAGTCGCCGCCGAACCCGCGGAGAGCGCGGTGCTCACGGGGCACGCGCCCGGAGCGCACGGCTTGCAGGGGATAGGTGCGGGGTTCGTCCCCGGGGTGTACGACGCGTCCGTGATCGACGAAGTCCTCGACGTTCCCACTTCGGCAGCCGCGGATACCGCCCGCACGGTGGCGCGTACCGACGGTCTGCTCGCGGGATTCAGCGGCGGGTGCAATATTTACGCGGCGGGAGTGCTCGCCCTCCGTCCCGAGTTTAAGGGCAGGGATATAGTGACCGTCCTTCCCGATTCGGGCGACAGGTATCTGTCTACCGATCTGTTCTGAGTCTTTACGTGAGCGAAGGTTTTTACGGGGAGCCCCTTTCTTTGAAAAGAAGGGGGCTCCCCGCAATTTACGGAAGGGAGACCGTCACGGTCGTCCTCGCGGCGGGTATCCCGCATGGGTCTGTCGGAACGAGGGAGCGCGGGGATTTTCCCGCAAACAGTTGCCAATACGAAAACTATGGTGTATAATATAACGAATGGTAAGCATAGTCAACAAGAAGGCTCGGTTCGATTACGAGATCGTGGAAAAGCTGGAAGCGGGCATAGCGCTCGTGGGCAGCGAAGTCAAGTCGGTGCGGGCGGGGCATGTGAACCTGGGCGATGCGTTCTGCTTCGTCGAGGGCGATGAGATATACCTCAAAAACTGCCGCATATCTGCTTACGACAAGGCGACGATACTTCCGCCCGACGAATTGCGCAGCCGCAAACTGCTGCTGCACCGCCGCGAGATAAACCGCCTTATCGGCAAATCGCGCGAAAAGAGCCTGACCATCGTGCCGCTTTCGATGTACTTCAAAGGCAGGCGGGTAAAGGTGGAGATCGCGCTCGCGCGCGGCAAACGCAGCTACGATAAAAAGCAGACGATAAAGGATCGCGACATAGGGCGCGACATGCAGCGTCAGATAGCGGACGCGACGAGGCGCAACAGGTGAGCACGTCGCCCGCCATACGACAGGAGCGAAAATGATAGACGGCATACCCGGATTCCTGATGGTCCTCGCGATCGTCATGGTCTCCACAAAATTATGCGGCTTGCTCTTCCGCAGGCTCAATCTTCCGCAGGTGCTCGGCTATATAATCGCCGGAGTGCTCGTCGGACCCGCACTCATAGGCATGAGCGGGTATTCGCTCATCGGTTTTCAGAGCGAAGCGGACGAGGTGGCGTGTTTCGTCATGCTGGACGAATTCACGCTCATGGACGGCGGTACTTATACGATACTCGACGTCTTTTCCAAAATAGGCGTGATACTCATCATGTTCTGCGCGGGGCTGGAGACCGATCTTAAAGAGCTCAGAAAAACGGGGCTCGTGAGCACTCTCGTGGCGTGCGCGGGCGTGGCTGTGCCCCTCGTGCTCGGGCTCGTGATATCCCTGCCTTTCATGGGCACGGGACTGGTGGACGACTCTTTCGGAACGGTCATACAAGGACTGTTCGTGGGTACGATACTTACGGCGACTAGCGTCGCGATAACCGTTTCCGTGCTCAAAGAGCTGGGAAAGATAAATACCCGCATAGGCACGATACTCGTCAGCGCCGCGATCATAGACGACGTTATCGGCATGGTCGTGCTCTCTGTCATGACGGGTCTGGGCACCGCGGGCGGCGGAGCGGAGCTCACGGGCTTCGACTGGTTCAAAGCGCAGTGGTGGGGAACGGTCATCATGATAATCGCCTTCTTCGTCGCAGCGATAGCCGTGGGCATAGGTCTGCACTACCTGTTCGCATGGATGGATAAAAAATGGCCGTCCACGCACCGCCTCGCTTTGCTCGGGCTCGCGACGGGCTTCGCCTACGCTTTTGCGGCGGAAGAGGTTTTCGGCGTGGCGGATATCACGGGCGCGTATATAGCGGGCGTCATGCTCTCCACCGTTCACCGCATGGCGAACTACACGAATAAAAAAGTGGACGTCAGCAGTTACATGATATTCGGTCCCGTGTTTTTTGCATCGATAGGAATAACGATTTCCTTCGACGGGCTGAGCGGCTGGCTGGTGCTCATGACCGCGCTCTTCGTGCTCGCGGGGCTGCTGGGCAAGATAATCGGCTGCGGAGCCGTGATAAAGCTCAAAGGCGGTTCGTGGCGGGAAGCGGGCATCGCGGGCGTGGGCATGATGGCGCGCGGCGAAGTGGCGCTCATCGTCACGACCAAGGGCATAGAAGCGGGCATCATCCCGGACAGTTTCATGATCATGACGGTCATGCTCATACTCGTATCGTCCGTACTCACGCCCATACTTCTCAAAGTGCTGTTTTCGGGTCACCGCGACCCGTCCGACGGTCCTGAGCCGTCCAAATACCGCGGCGAAAAAATATCCCCGCGCACGGATAACGACGATAAGGGCGGCGGAACGGAGACCGTTCCCGCCGTGAAAGGAGATAACGACGGAACTTGCCAGGAATGACAATATAGACGTGACGATAAGCTCTCTCGGTTACCGCGGAGAGGGCATCGCGAGAGTGGACGGCGTACCCGTGTTCGTTAAGGGCGCATTGCCCGGCGAGCGCGTGCGCGCGCATGTGGTGCTCGTCAAAAAGGACTTCGCGGCGGCAAAGCTGCTCGAAGTCTTTTCGCCGAGCCCCGAAAGGACTGCTCCCGCATGTCCGCTGTTCGGCAAGTGCGGCGGCTGCGACCTCATGCACCTCTCTTACGCCGCCCAGCTGCGTTTCAAGCGCGAAGCCGTGCGCGACGCGCTGCGCAAGATAGCTCATCTCGAGCCGGATATCGCGGATTGCGTACCGAGCGACGATGTCCTCGGCTGCCGCAACAAACTTTCTCTCCCCGTGAGGAAAGGCAAAGAGGGCAGAGCGGAAGTCGGGCTGTTCGCCTATAATTCCCATCGCGTCGTGCCCGCGTCCGACTGTCCGTTGCAAACGCGGCGCGTGCGCGATCTCATGCCCGCGCTGCACCGCTTCGCGGAGCGTTTTTCCCCTTACGACGAGGAAAAGGGGAGCGGCGAGCTTCGCCACTTCGTTGTGCGCGACTACGGCGGAGTGCTCGGCGTTACTTTCGTGATGACGATGTTCGCTCCCGTGAGGGTGCTCGCGGCGGCGAAAGAGTGCGGTCTGGCGGTAGACGAACTGTGGATAAACGTCAACCGCGGGCGCAACAACGTCATCCTCGGGCGGGAAACGCGCCTTGTGGCGGGTGAAAGACACGTCTGCGATATAGCGGTCGGCGGCAGGACGCTGCCCGTGGAAACGCACCCTAACGCATTTTATCAGGTGAACGGCAATATCGCCGCAAAACTGTACGAAGCCGTGCGCTCCGTCGCGGAAGAGGTCAAGCCTCGGCTTATCGTGGACGCATACAGCGGCGGGGGACTCATGACCGCGCTGCTCTCCGACTGCGCCGAACGCGTCGTCGGGATAGAGATAGAGCCGTCAGCCGTCGCGGGCGCGGACATGCTCATGGCGCGTGCGGGCATAAAAAACGTGCGCAACATCCTCGGCGACTGCTCGGCGGAATTGCCCCGCCTTGTGCGGGAGTGCGGAAAGGAGTCTCTCATCGTTCTCGACCCGCCCCGTTCGGGCTGTTCGGAAGAAGTGACGAGCGCGGTGGACGCCTCGGGCGCGTCGCACGTCGTCTATGTCTCCTGCGACCCTTCCACTCTCGCCCGCGATCTTTCCCGCATGCCGTCATACTCCGTCCGCTCCGTCCGCCCCTTCGACATGTTCCCGCAGACGTGCCACGTCGAGACTATGGTAGTGCTACGCCGCAATCAGGACAAAAATACGCTGAAATAGCCATTTTTGAGCTGTTTTATCCCCATTTTATCTTCATTGTAGATGAGCACGGCTACCGCGAAAAGGTAACAAAGCAGTTCCGCACGGTGAGAATAGTAATCGAACTCGACTGTGGGAACACATAAATTAACTCAATAATATTGCCTATGCAATGAACGGGCGGCGGACTTTTTGTAAAAGTCCGCCGCCCGTTGCCGTCTTTTATAAAATAATCAGTATGTGTAAATAAAAGATTTAAAAGTGCTGACAAGGTATTGAAATTTGCTTATTGCTATGCTATAATAGACTTGTATTATAATTTGACGAGGAAAAATTATGGCTCTCAGCTACAACAAGTTATGGAAATTGCTTATCGACAAGGGGATGACCAAGACGGAAATGCGCCTAAAAGCCGACATCTCCACG
>DXHS01000098.1 GCA_019113275.1 Candidatus Protoclostridium stercorigallinarum | reverse complement strand
CGCGTAAAGCCGAGGGAGACGGCGGAAGCGCAATGCGGCGCGTGGCGCACGAAAAAAAATCCAGGAGGAAAAAGAATGACATTCAAAAAGACAATGCCTCTTTGGCGCGGTCTGGCGGCGGTTTTTCTCGCACTTCTCATCATCGGAACGATGGGCTATTCGATAGCCGACAGGTGGAGATCTTCCGTTGACGCGGCTCTCGGTACCACGAGTTACGAGACTATCGAGGGTGACGACGGATATTTCGTCAGCGCGTACGATACGCACAAAGAGATGTGGGAAGCGGCGAGAGCGCATTCCGTCAAGCAGGGACGCGAGGGTTTCGTTCTCATGAAGAACGACAATAACGCGCTTCCGCTGTCCGCGCCGTCCGATTCCGTGGAGATCGCGCTGTTCGGCACGGCGGCATGGGCGCCTTATATGCAGTCTTCCGGCGACCTCAAAGCGGGCAACGCGGACGCGGTGAATCTCGACGACGCGCTGTCTGGCGCGGGCTATACGCTCAATTCGACGATGAAGAACGTGTATTCCAATCTGCTTGCGAACTACACCGTGTCCAGCAGATACGGAAATACGACGATAACGTACAGCAACGGTTACGTTACCAGCCCGGGCGACCTTGCCGACTATCAGGTAAGGGAGTGCCCGCCCGACAGGTATACCGATCAGTCTCTTCTTACGACGGCGAACAACCCCGATAACCATGAATGGGTAGACGTATCGAATTGGGAGAGCGAGCTTGAGAGCGCGAACGCGAGCAAAGAGCTCATCGGTATCTGCGTATTTGCTCGCGGCGCGGGCGAGTCCAACACATACAAGCCCGGTGCGGGCACGACGGACTTTGCGGGCAACGCGACGGATAAAGATCCGCTTCGTCTGTCCGACGACGAACTTGCCGTTATCGATACGGCAAAAGAGCATTGCGATAAAGTCATCGTGCTTCTCAACAGCGGCAACACCATGGAGATAGGCGACATAACCGAAGGCGGCGCGCACGAAGTCGACGCTATCGGATATATGGGCGTCATCAATGACTATCAGTGTGAGGGCATCGTCGAGGTGCTCATGGGCAAGTACAACGCGACGGGCGCTCTCTCCGACACCTATGTGCAGTACAATCTCTCCGCACCCGCAATGATGAACTTCGGCGGCGACGAGTATCTTAATATAGCCGAAGCGAACTCCGACGTGGGCGAAGATCCCCGTTGGCCCGATGTCGCGATATCCGCGAGCGCTTCGGGCGGCGGCGGATTCTCCGGCGGATCTTACAGCGGCGGCGAATATATCGTCGAAGCGGAAGGCATTTATGTCGGCTATCAGTATTACGAGACGAGATATTACGATTCCGTTGCGGATGATAATACTCTTGTTTCCGGCGCTTCCTCGAATAAGGGCGCGTCCGACGGGAACGGCTGGTCTTACAGCGAAGAAGTCATCTATCCCTTCGGTCACGGGCTTTCTTATCTTAAATACAAGCAGGAGATAAAGTCGGTGAGCGTCGACCTCAGTGAGAATGGTAACGTTACCGCCACCATCGACGTGACGAACGAGTCCGACAAAGACGGCTACTTCCTTACGCAGCTTTACGTCAATCAGCCGTATACGAAGTACGACGTCGATAACAAGGTAGAGAAGTCCGCGGTGACGTTCCTCAATTCCAAGAAGGTAGAGGTCAAAGCCGGCGATACCGAAACGATAGAGATAACCGTTCCGAGCAAGTACCTCGCAAGCTACGATTACACGAACGCCAAGACGTATATCCTTGACGAAGGCGATTACCTCTTCACGGCAGCAGCAGGCGCACACGCGGCGGCGAATAACTTCCTTGCGCACGAGGGATATGCGGTTGCGGACGGCATGACCGCTGCGGGCACGGGCGAAGTGGTGACGTGGAACCTCGGTTCCTTTGACGACACGACGTTCGCGACGGACAACGGTTACGAAGTCACGAACGTGGCGGACGACGCAGACCTTAACTATTGGCTGCCCGATTCCGTGACGTACCTGTCGAGAAGCGATTGGGACGCGACCTATCCCGTTAACTACAACGAGGGCGATAACGTTGCGGACATCAACGAGAGCGACAAGAAAGAAGAATGGATCAAGCAGATCCAGGGCAGGAATTACGAGATCGACAACACCGGCAAAGAAGCCGAGTACGTCGACGGACGCGATACCGGCGTCAAGTTCGGCACCGAGTTCATCACCGAAGATATCCGCGCGGATATCAACGATCCGTTCTGGGATATCCTCGTATCCGGCATCTCGGTCAACGAGGCCATCGGCGCGGTAATCCACGGCGGCGGACAGTCGGATACGCTGACTAACGTAGATAACCCCATTGTAGGACAAAACGAAGGCGTCAACGGTATAAAGGGCGACGCGGTGGACGAGAACGACGACAGCGTGATATATCATTACAATATCAATTCGCAGACGCTCATGGGCACGAGTTTCAATCCCGATCTCGCTTACGAGTGGGGTGTGCTCCAGGGCAACGCGGGTCTGCACCTTCAGAAGTACGCCGTATGGGGTACCGGACTCACGCTTCGCAGAACGCCTTATAACGGACGTAACTACGAGTATATCTCCGAAGATCCCATGCTCACCAACAGGATAGGCTACGGCATCCTCAAGGGCACGGCGGATATGGGTCTCGTGTGCGGTCCCAAGCACATAGGCTTCAACGATCAGGAACATAACCGCGACGGTATCGCCGTTTACATGAACGAGCAGAAGTTCCGTCAGACCGATCTCCGCGGATTCCAGGGCGGTCTCGACGAGGGCGGCGGACTTGCGGTCATGGTGGCGTTCAATCGTATCGGCGCGACCAACGCTTCGCACCATGTCGGTATGCTCAAGCACATACTCCGCGAGGAGTGGGGCTTCACGGGCGTGATATCCACCGACCTTGCCAACAACGCACGCTACTTCAATGCCGAGTCCATGATCATGGCTACGGTGACGCAGAGGGCGGAGTTCGGCGGCGACAACAGCTATATCAGCAAGACCAACGATCACTCCGAGTTCGACGGCACTTACACCTACATCTCCGTAGATACAGTCAAGAACGACGCGACGCTCGTCGAGCAGGCGAGGGAGAACCTCAAGTATCAGCTCTACACGTTTGCGAACAGCGCGGTGCTCAATATCCGTACCGTAGCGGTCGTGCCTTGGTGGGAAGCGCTGCTCATAGCGGCGATAGTGATCTTCTCCGTGCTCGCGGCAGCTTCCGCGGTATTGTGGATAGTCACCACTCTTCTTCCGAAAAAGGAGGTGAACTGATATGAACTTCATCGCTAAACAGACGGTAGGCGCATGGATGACCCTCGGCGCAATAGTGCTCACGCTCGTAGGCGCGATACTTTACGGAGTAAATACGTCATCCGGATATTATACCGACGTCGTTTCCGCTTCGCTCGTAGCGTGCACGGTGATCGCCATGATCGCCATGGTCGCGGTGCTCGTGCTCTCTCAGTTCGGGTTCGACGGGCTTGTCGGCAAGGTAGTCGGCATAGCGGTCGATCTGCTCAAGATCGTTGTACCGATGTTGCTCTTCCTTGCACTGTTCGGATTCGTTTCCACGAGGATAGAAGGACTTGCGTACATTTACGGCTCCAACGAAGAGATCCTTGCAACGATACAGACGCCCGAAAATCTCGGTTCGACGTATGTTGCGATAACCGGTTTCGTCTTCTACGGTATAGCCGCGGTAGTCGCGGTCGCGGCGGCATTCTTCCGTGCGAAGAAAGAAAACGCATGACCTATCACCCATAGAGGGGAGCGGGGCGGACATTCGCCCCCGCTTCCCGTCGGGACGCCGACGAAAAGCCGGCGTCCCGACGGGAAGCCTTTATCCGGCGGCTCGTCGCGGCGCGGGCGGGGCACTTCGGACGGCGTTGCCGTCCGCGGCGCCGCGGCGCCGATGCGCTGCGCGAACGCTTTTATTTTTGCGCGTCGATCGTAAAAATTTTGCGTATTTGACAACTTTGCGAGCAATTTACCCGCAGGTATGGACAAATGAGCAAAAATGTGATAATCTTATCATGAACGGCGGATAGGGAAAACCGCGCGAAAGACCGCATTTTTACGCGTACCGCATGGGGGTATCCCGCGGGCGCAAGATACGAAAAACGCCGCTTTGCGGCAGGGGGACGACGATATGCTCAAAGTCATAAGACTGAAAACGGACGGTAAAACGGAAGGCTGCGTGACGGACAGCGCGCGCCCCCGCTTTTCCTTTGCGCTTTCCTCGGACGGTAAGGGCGTGAAGCTCGCCTCGGCGAGGATAAGCGTGACGAAAGGGGATGAGCGCGTATGGGAAGCCCCCGCGGAGCTGCCGCACACCTATTACGGCGGACCCGCGCTCGAGCCGTTCACGGTATACGGCGTCCGCGTGACAGCGACGGATGACCGCGGGGAGACCGCCGAAGGCGGGATGAGTTTCGAAACGGGTCGGATGGGCGCGCCGTGGCAGGCGGTATGGATAAGCGACCCGGAGTATAGCTTCACCGAAAAGAAGGTGTCGCCGCTTCCCATGGAGTTCCGCCGCGCGTTCAGGCTTTCGGGCAAGCCCGTGAGCGCGAAGGTGCGCGTCACGGCGATGGGCATATACGAGCTTAAGATAAACGGCAAAAAAGCGGGCAGGGATTACTTCGCGCCCGGGTTCACTTCGTACGAAACGAGCCTGCAATACCAGACTTACGACGTTACCGACATGCTCACGGGCGACGACGAGATAAACGTCGTCGTCGCGGGCGGATGGGCGGTGGGCTCGTTCGTGTTCACGCGCAAGAACCGCGTATCCGCAGACCGCCAGGCGCTGCTCCTCGAGCTGCGCGCGCGTTATGCCGACGGCTCCGAAGAGGTGATCGGCACGGACGATACGTGGCGGGTCACCGAAGGCGGAGCTTACCGCATGGCGGACATCTACGACGGAGAGACTTACGACGCTACGACGGACTATTCGAAAGTCGTATGGCGGCGCGCCGCTCCCGAGAAGCTGCGCGTGTCCCCGAAGATAACGGCGACGTACGGCGATCTCTGCCGCCGCCGCGAGGCGCTGCGCCCCGTGAGCGTGACCAAAGCGCCGGACGGCGAGCTGATATACGACTTCGGTCAGAATTTCGCAGGCGTGATAAACGCCGTCATAAAAAACGGCAAAGCGGGGAACGTCGTTACCTTCCGCCATGCCGAAGTGCTTAAAAAAGACGGATCTCTCAATACCGCGCTGCTGCGCTCGGCAAAGGCCACGGCGACTTATGTGTGCCGCGACGGCGCTCAGGAATACTCGCCGCGGCTGACGTATATGGGTTTCCGTTACGTGGGAGTGAAGGGGATAGACGAAAGCGACCTTACGCTGTCCGCCTTCGCGGTGTATTCGGACGTGGAGCAGACGGGTGAGTTCTCCTGCTCGGACGAGCGCATAAACAGATTGCAGTCCAATATCGTGTGGGGCGCGCGCTCCAACTTCGTGGATATCCCTACCGACTGTCCTCAGCGCGACGAGCGCATGGGCTGGACGGGAGACATAAACGTGTTCTCGCGCACGGCGCTGGATAATTTCGATATGTACCGTTTCCTGCGCAAATGGCTGCTGGACGTCCGCGCCGAGCAGCGGCGGGGCGGCGGCATACCCAATTCCGTCCCCGTGCAGGGGTACGGATTCCCCGCGACGATGCCCGTCATGGCTATGGACAACTGGGGCGACGCGTGTATCACGGTGCCGTGGGCTATGTACATCGCTTACGGCGATAAAGAGATACTGCGCGAGATGTACGGCACGATGAAGAGGTACATCAAGGCGTGCCGCTTCTGGGCGGGGTTCGGCTTCGGAAAGAAGAGGTATATATGGCATACGCCCGCGGTGCTGCATTTCGGCGACTGGCTGGCTCCCGATCTTCCGAAGATGTCGCAGTGGCAGAAGCGCAGCCGCTGGACGGCTACGGCGAGCCTTTACCGCACGCACAAACTCGTATCGCGGATAGCTGCCGTCCTCGGGGAAAAAGAGGACGAAAAGAAGTTCTCGGCATACGCCGAAAAGGTCGCGGACGCATATATCTCCGTGTTTACGGACGGCAAAGGAAGACTCAAAGAGGAGTTCCAGACGGCTTACGTCCTTCCGCTTTACTTCGGCATGTTCCCCGAAGAGCAGAGAAGAGCGGCGGCGGACAATCTCGCCTCGCTCGCCGAAAAGAACGGCTGGCGGATAGCCACCGGTTTCCCCGGAACGCCCTTCATACTCTTCGCCCTCGCGGATAACGGCAGGGCGGACGCGGCGTATAACATGCTGATGTGCGACGACTGCCCGAGCTGGCTTTACGAGGTCAAAGCGGGCGCGACGACGATATGGGAGCGCTGGGACGCAGTGCGCCCGGACGGCGACGGCAACACGGGCGCGGACGACGGCACGGGCGGCATGATATCCTTCAATCATTACGCTTCGGGCGCGGTGGGCGACTTCTTCTACCGCCGCATAGCCGGCATAGAGCCCAAAGCCGCGGGTTACGAAAAATTCGAAGTAAGACCGATAGTAGGCGGCGGGCTGACGGAGGCGAAAGCGAAGCTCTCCGTGCCCTACGGCGACATAAAGAGCGAATGGAAGATAAGCGGCGGCAGGTTCGCGCTGACCGTGAGCGTGCCCGTCGGCTGTGAGTGCACCGCGGTCCTTCCCTCGGGCAAGGAGCGCACGCTGGGCAGCGGCAAACACGAGCTGTCGGAGGATATATGAGATATCTCGCGATTGACATAGGCGCGTCTTCGGGGCGGCATATAGTCGCGGAAATGCGCGGCGGGAAGCTCGCGCTCGAAGAGGTGTACCGCTTTCCCAACGGACCCGTGCGCACGGCGGACGGTCTGGTGTGGGATTTCAACGGGCTGTACGCGCACGTTCTCGAAGGGCTGAAAAAAGCGGGGGAGCTCGGCAAACGCCCCGACTGCGTGGGCATAGACACCTGGGCGGTGGACTATGCGCTGCTCGGGAAAAGCGGAGAAATCGTGGGTCCCGTGTACTGCTACCGCGACGGGCGGGGCGGAAAAGCGGCGGCGAAGCTGCACGAAAAACTGCCTTTTGCCGAGCTGTACGCGAGGACGGGCATACAGTACCAGCCGTTCAATACGGTGTATCAGCTGTATGCGGATAAACTTGCGGGGCGGCTGGAGAAGGCGACCGCCATGGTCATGCTGCCCGATCTGCTCCATTACGGGCTCACGGGCGCGTGCGTGCAGGAATACACCAACGCCACGAGCACGGGCATGGTGAATGCGGTCACGCGCGACTGGGACGGCGATATACTCGAAGCCGCGGGGATACCCCGCTCGCTCCTCGGCGATATCGTGCAGCCGGGCTGCGAAGTCGGGCGGTTTTCCGACGACGTGAAGGCGTACGTCGGCTACGACGCCGCGGTAATGCTCCCCGCCACTCACGACACCGCGAGCGCGGTGCTTGCTGCTCCCGTGGAGAGAGGCTCGCCGTACATCTCGTCGGGGACGTGGTCGCTGCTCGGCTGCGAACAGCCTTACGCTCACACGGACGCGGCGGCTATGGCGGGCAACTGGTCCAACGAAGGCAGCGTGAACGGCGAGTTCAGGTTGCAGAAGAACATCATGGGGCTGTGGGTGATACAGCAGGTGCGCCACGAGCTGGGCGACAGATACTCATTCGCGCAGCTGGCGGAGATGGCTCGCGCCCACCCCACGGACAGGCGTATAGACATAAACGGCGAACGCTATCTCGCGCCGAAGAGCATGCTCGACGAGATATTCTCCGAAGCGGGCAACATGGCGGCGGGCGAGACCGCTTACTGCGTGTTCGCCTCGCTCGCGGACTGTTACGCGGAGAGCGTGCGCGAGCTGGAAGCGCTGACGGGGAAGAGGTATCCCGCGATAAACGTCATCGGCGGCGGAGCGAACAACAGGCTGCTGTGCGAGCTGACCGCGGCGGCGACGGGCAAGCGTATCGTCGCCGGACCCGCGGAGGGCACGGCGACGGGCAATGTGATAATGCAGATGATCGGTACGGGCGAACTGACCGACATCGCGGCGGCACGCGCCGTCGTGAAAGATTCTTTCGATATTACGGAGGTATGAGGGCATGAAAGAGAACGCGCGCTTTACGGGCGCAAAGGAAAAATACGCCGAGTGGGGCGTGGACGTCGAAGCGGCGCTCGCGCGGGTAAAGGAGATACCCGTATCCGTGCATTGCTGGCAGGGTGACGACGTGCTCGGCTTCGAGGGCGCGGGGGCGCTCACGGGCGGCATACAGACGACGGGCAACTATCCCGGCCGCGCGACCGATCCCGAGCAGCTGATGGCGGACATCGAAAAGGCATTCTCGCTCATGCCGGGCAAAAAGCGACTCAACCTGCACGCGAGCTACGCCATACTCGGCGGCGACGCGGGCAAGGTCGACCGCGACGCGTATACCTATAAATATTTCGAGCCGTGGGCGGCGTTCGCGAAAAAGCTGGGCATGGACGGCATAGACTTCAATCCCACCTTCTTCGCGCACCCGAAGATGAAGGACGGTCTCACGATCTCGTCCCCCGACGAGGAAACGAGGAAATTCTGGGTGGAGCACGGCAAACGTTCGCTGGAGATAGCCGCGGAGCTGGGCAAAGCGTTCGGCAAGCCCTGTCTCGTGAACATCTGGGCACCCGACGGGATGAAAGACGTCCCCGCCGATCGCCTGGGTCCCCGCCTGCGCATGGCGAAGTCAATCGACGAGATGCTCGAGGCGTGGGACAGGAAGTGGGTGATACCCGCGGTGGAGAGCAAGGTGTTCGGCATAGGCGTTGAGAGCTACACGGTGGGCAGCAGCGAGTTCTGCCAGAACTACGCCGCTTCCCGCGGGATATGCTGCCTGCTGGATAACGGGCATTACCACCCCACCGAAGTCGTGTCCGACAAGATACCCTCCATGCTCGCATTCCGCGACAAAGTGGCTTTGCACGTCACTCGCGCGGTGCGCTGGGACAGCGACCACGTCGTGACTTTCGAGGACGAGCTCAAAGAGATCGCCAAGGAGATAGTCCGTAACGACGCGACCGACCGCGTGCTCATCGGGCTGGATTACTTCGACGCCTCGATAAACCGCCTCGTCGCCTGGGTGACGGGACAGCGTTCGATGGAAAAAGCGCTCCTTTACGCGCTGCTGCTGCCGCATGCCGCGCTTAAAAAGATGCAGGACGAAGCGGACTTCACCCGCCTGATGTTCGCGCAGGAAGCGGTCAAGATGCTGCCTTTTGCGGACGTGTGGCAGGAATACCTCGTCCGCTCGGGGCTCAAAGAGGACTATTATACCGAACTTACCGATTACGAAAAGAAAATACTCAAGGAGAGATCGTGACATGAAAGACATATTCGCAGCGCCTTTTATAAAGGAAATGGGGAGAACGGCTTCCAATATGTACCGTCTCGGCTGGGACGAGCGCAACGGAGGCAACATAAGCTACCGTCTCGACAAAAAGGAAGCGGGGGATTACCTCGACCTCGGCAAGGTCGTCCGCACGATCCCTCTCGGCTTCGACGCGCCTTCGCTCGCGGGCGAGATATTCGTCGTCACGGGCACGGGCAAGTATTTCAAGAACGTGGAGATCGACCCCGAGACCAACCTCGGCGTCATCCGTATCGCGCCGGACGGCAGGACGGCGGAACTGCTCTGGGGCTATAAGGACGGCGGCCGCTTTACGAGCGAGTTCCCCGCGCACATGATGAGCCATATGGCCCGCCTCGCCGTCGATCCCGAAAACCGCGTCGTCATGCACTCGCACCCCACCAACCTTCTGGCGATGAACTACGTCCACGAGCTGGACGAAGCCAAGTTCACCCATACGCTGTGGGAGATGTGCACCGAATGCATAGTCGTCTTCCCCGAGGGCGTGGGCGTTCTGCCCTGGATGCTTTGCGGCACCAATTCCATAGGCGAAGCCACCGCAGCCAAGATGAAGGACTTCCGCGTCGTCGTGTGGGCGCTCCACGGCGTCTACGGCGCGGGCAGGACCCTCGACGAGACTTTCGGCCTCATCGAGACCGTGGAAAAAGCCGCCCAGATCTATATGCTCATCGGCTCCCGCCCCCGTCTCAACACGATAAAAGACGAGGACATGGTCAAGCTGGTGGAGCTGTTCGGGATTACTAATTATCGCAAAGACTTCCTTAACTTGAGGTGATTTTGAGCGGAGGGGAAGGCGCATAGCGGGGTTGATACGGGCTGCGTGTTCGGTCACATACTCCGGCTTGCCCTATCGGGCTTCGCCGACAGAGGTATGCTCCCTCACCGGCTGCCCGTCTGAACCCCACTCTGCGCCTTCCTTCGTTTCGGGGCAGGAGATCATTCGTTATAAGCGACATTCTTTGCTGTCCGCGGTAGCGGGGAGGGGAACGATATTTTACCTTACTGCTACTCTGCGCCTTCCATCGTTTCGGAGCGGAGATCATTCGTTATAAGTGGCATTCTCTGCCGTCCCTTGTTCGGGAAAGAAGGGGGATCGTCCGTTATATCGGCACTCTGCGCCTTCCATTGTTTCGGGGCAGGAGTAAGACACGCGTCCGCCCGAATATTGTTTTCGCGCGAATGCGCGGACATCTTGAAAGCCGTCCCCTGAGGCAGGGGAAGGTGGCGAGCACGAAGCGATAGCGGCTGCGAGCCGGAAGGGGTTGAAGTTTGTACTGCGGATAATCATGATATAACAGTCAAGCCCGTACACTTACCTTACCTCAACCCCTATCGCCCCATGCGGGGCACTTCCCCCTGCCGCAGGGGGCAGCGTTTCGGACTCGCTTCCGCTCGTGAACTTAAAAATATCCTCCGCGCGACGTCACCGACGTGTGCGTCCTCTTTTTGCGGGAAGCCGACGGAGAAACAACTGCAGAATTCGCAGAAAATGCGCCGTATTTTTGAGGATAGAACCGCGTTCCTCGGAGCGAGCGAAGCGGAAGCGGTGGGCATAAGGTGACCCTATGCCCACCCGAGAACGCGGTTATAGACCAAAAAGACGGCGATATTTTCGTCTGTACCGAAGCGCACGCTTCGCCGTGCGCAAGGGGCAGAGACGGCGGATATTCCGTCAACACCGAAGCGCACGGCGGGAGCCGAGCGATAGCGGTGCGCAAGGAAAAAGGAGCGAGCGTAGCGGAAGCGGTCGCGGTAAGGTGACCCTACCGCGACCCGAGAACGCGTCTTAGCGCCGAAAAGACGGCGGATATTCCGTCAAAGCAGTGGCGCGGCTTCAGCCAAACAAAATCAGATAAATTTTGTTTGGCGGTGAAACGCCGCGCAAATGCCGGTGGTGCCGCAAAAACGACCGAGTGTGCCGCGGTCGGTAAATCGGCGGACGGTCCGGGAAAAATATTAAGGTTTATTTAAAATTTATTTTACGGAAGGTCTTGACAATCCCCGACTTTTGGTTTATTATAGTTATGATACTCTAAACCAAAAGGAGAGGAATTTGATGAAGGATCAATCCACCACCAAAAAGTCGTTCTTCGACAATCCGATTCTCCGCACCAGAGTAAAATCCGCGAACGCCAAGATCTTCCCCGAAGGTCTTATCGGCTTCTTCCTCGGACCCACGCTGGCGCTGATATCCAACTCGGTATTGTCGAGCTACTTGAACACGTACTTCACCAATGTTCTCGATATGAACAATTGGGCAGCTACGTTCTTCACCATCCTGCCGGTCATTTCCGTCATATTCGTAGTAGCCGGAAACATACTCGTCGGCAGACTGATGGACCACCTGAAAACGCGGGCGGGCAAAGCGAGACCCATACTGCTTCTCGCATTGCCTCTGTGCATCCTCGCGCTTCTCGTTATCTTCATTTTCTCGCCGTTTGCTACGGCAGATTCTGAAGGATCGACGCAGATGCTTGCGCTCGTGCTTCTTGCGATAGGTTACAACCTGTGGTTTGCGATAGCGTACCCTCTGTACTTCACCCCGCACTCCGCGCTGGTCAACCTGTCCACGCGTAACAGCACCCATCGTTCGCTGCTCGCTACGATCTCCAACGCGACGACGCTTGCGGCAATGGGTCTGTGCTCGATGATACTGCCTTTCTTCCTCGGACTGCTGTTCCGTTATGCGGACGCGGCGTTCATCGAGGCGAACAACATCGCGAATGCGTTTGATGTTATCAAAAACGGTGTACATCAGTATTATACATACGGCGAGGGGGGAGCGATCATCTACGATCAGGTCGCGTCGTATAACGCATGGAAGGTATTCGTCATTGCGCTCATGATAGTGAACACCGTAGGTATCATCCTCGAGTACATGTTCACCCGCGAGCGTATAACCGAAGAGACTATGAACAAGGGGGCGGACGCCGCGGAAGAGCCTAAGAAGAAGGCTGTTCCCGTGCTCCAGCAGCTCAAAGTCTGCTTCAAAGACAAGTATTGGTGGATAATCATAGGTCTGTTCTTCTTCTACCAGCTCGGCGGTATGCTGAAGAACACCTCTCAGCTGTACTTCTGCCAGGCGATGTTCGGCGAAGAAGTGAACGGCGTAATGACATATTCGACGTCGATAGGCGGTACCTTCCAGGGAACGCTTTCGATAATAGGCGCGATACCTACCGCTCTCGGTATGGTGCTCGCGTGGCCGCTGTCATATAAGATAGGCAAAGCGAGGGCGATAGTCTGCGGCTCGGTGGTCGCCGTCATAGGCGGTATCATCGGTATGATAGCTCCGGATAACTTCGCGCTCGTCGTGACGTCATTCGTCATCAAGGCGCTCGGCTCCACGCCCGCGATGTACCTGTCGCTCGCATTGCTCGCCGACGTCATCGACCACGAAGAGGCGATGAGCGGCATCCGTACCGACGGCTTAACGATGACCATTTACGGCGCGATCATGGCGGGCATGACGGGTATCGCAACGGGTATTCTCAATGCGGTGATAAGTGCCTGCGGCTATAACGTTACCGAGGGTATCGTTTCCAACGACGCGCTCCGCACGGCTATGCCCTGGATATTCATCGGCGGCGAGACCATCTGCTACGGCTTGATACTCATCATCTGCCTGTTCATGGGCGTCGAGAGGTTCGGCAAATTCGACCATAAGGCGATCATCAAGGATCAGCGCGCTCTGGCGGAAGCCGAGGGCAAGACATACGAGCCTCCCGCAGTGGTGATGGCTCGCGAAGAGGCGGAGGCTAACGCCGCTGCCGAAGAGCAGAGAAAGGCGGAGCTCAAAGCCCGCTGCGAGAAGAAGGGCATGGACTACGAGGCGGAGGAAGCCAAGTACCAGGAAGCCCAGGCAGCCAAGAAGGCTGCGGCGGAAGCCAAGAAGGCTGCTGCCGACGCCAAGAAGGCAGAGAAGGAAGCTGCTGCGAAAGCGGCTTACGAGGCTCTGAGTGCCGAAGAGAAAGCTAAGGTAGACGAAGCCAAGGCGGCTAAGGAAGCCAAGGCTGCGGCATACGAAGCGAAGGTATTCGCGGAGTTCAATGAACTCAGAAAAGAACGCGGTCTTTCCGTCCTCACCGAAGACGACATAAAGGAAGAGGACAAGAAGGACGACGAAGCGGCAGAAGCTCCCGCGGAAGCGGAAGCGCCCGTAGCGGCGGAGGCGCCCGCGGATGAGCCGGCAGAAGCCGAAGCTCCCGCAGAGGAAGCCGAGGCGGACGGCGCCGAAGAGCCCGAGGAGAAATAAGCGATACGATCTCTCCGCTTGCGGAGAGCCGGTCGGGACTTCTTTGAACGGGAAAACGGCGGCAGGCGATCGGATCGCTTGCCGCCGTTCGTATTTATACGGGCAATGTCCGCAAAGCGCGGCTTGCAAATATATCCCGAAAAAGAAGGAGAGAAAAGATGAACAGATTCATCCTCAACGAAACGAGCTACCACGGCGCGGGTGCGATAAGCGCCATCCCCGCCGAGGTAAAGAAGCGCGGACTGACCAAAGCGTTCGTGTGTTCGGATCCCGACCTCGTAAAGTTCAAGGTCACGGATAAGGTCCTTAAAGTGCTGGACGGCGCGGGCATAGCGTACTCGCTGTATTCGGAGATCAAGCCCAATCCCACGATAGAAAACGTGCAGTCGGGCGTGAAGGCGTACCGCGAAGCGAAGGCGGACTTCATCATCGCGATCGGCGGCGGCTCGAGCATGGATACGGCAAAAGCCGTGGGCATCATCATCAACAATCCCGAGCACGAGGACGTCCGCAGCTTGGAGGGCGCGGTGGATACCGCAAAGCCCGCGGTCCCCATCATCGCGGTCCCCACGACGGCGGGCACGGCTGCCGAGGTGACGATCAACTACGTCATCACGGATACCGAAAAGAACCGCAAGTTCGTGTGTGTTGACCCGCACGATATCCCCGTCGTAGCCGTCGTCGATCCCGACATGATGAGCACGATGCCCAAGGGGCTGACCGCCGCCACGGGCATGGACGCGCTCACGCACGCGATAGAAGGATATATCACCAAAGGCGCGTGGGAGCTTTCGGATATGTTCCATCTCAAGGCGATAGAGATCATCTCCCGCTCGCTGCGCGGTGCCGTCGCGGGCACGCCCGAGGGCAGGGAAGGCATGGCGCTCGGTCAGTACGTCGCGGGCATGGGCTTCAGCAATGTGGGTCTTGGCATCGTGCACTCGATGGCGCATCCGCTCGGCGCGCTCTACGACACCCCTCACGGCGTAGCCAACGCCATCATCCTTCCCACCGTCATGGAGTACAACGCTCCCGCGACGGGCGAGAAGTACCGCGAGATCGCGCGCGCCATGGGCGTCAAGGGCGTGGACGATATGACCCGAGCCGAGTACCGCAAAGCGGCGATAGACGCCGTGCGGCAGCTGTCGAAGGACGTCGGCATCCCCGCCGACCTCAAAGGCATAGTAAAGCGCGAGGATATACCCTTCCTTGCGCAGTCCGCGATGGACGACGCCTGCCGCCCCGGAAACCCCAAGGATCCCACGCTTGAGGATATAGCCGGTCTGTATGAATCTTTGATATGATGAAGAAGAGCGCCCTTATTAAAGGGCGTTCTTTCTTCGTATCGGTAATTTGTTTTATGTCGGAAAGGCGCATAGCTTTTCCTTGCGCACCGCTAACGCTCGCTTCGCGTGCGCAGGAACTTAAAACGAAGTGCCGCGCTGAAAGCGCGGTCATCATGAAAGCCGTCCCCTGCGGCAGGGGAAGGCGGCGAGCACGAATCGGCAGCGGCTGCGAGCCGGAAGGGGTTGAAGTTTGTTTTATGCGCAGGCGGGACATATTTTTTCGGGAAATTGACCGAGAAACAACCGCAGAATTCGCAGAAAATGCGCCGTATTTTTGAGGATAGAACCGCGGCTCTCGGGGTGAGCGAAAGCGGAAGCGGTCGGTCCTGACGGACGGTAACCGATCTACTTGCTAACGGATACGCTTGCTTCGTACCGCAATGCTTAGCTTGCCGCACCGCAAGGTGCTGACCCTACCGCGACCCGAGAACGCGATCCTAGCGGACGGCAACCGACCGGCTTTCGATGAAAAATGTTTGTTCCGTACCGCAACAGCTCGGTCAGCCGCGGTGCTAACCGCCCAAAAAGACGGCAGCGTTTTCGTCAAAACCGAAGTGCGGCGTCAGCCAAACAAATTTATAAATTTTGTTTGGCGGTAAAGCGCCGCGCAAGGGTAATGGGGCACTTCCCCCTGCCGCAGGGGGCAGCGTTTCGGACTCGCGTTCGCATTCTTGCGAATGCTCTGCTCTCGTTCGCGTCGCGGCGTCAACAAAAGAAGCGGGAAAGCGTTTCGCTTTCCCGCTTATTTCATACGCCGCGCAGGCGGTATGCTCCGGGCGACATGCCGACATGCTTGCGGAAGAATTTACAGAAGTAATTGTAATCGGGTACGCCGACGGCGGCGGCGATGTCCGTGACCGTGGCGGAGGATTCGCGCAGCATGCGGCAGGCTTTTTCGATGCGTTTGTGCGCGATGTACTTGGCTATGCTCATGCCGAAGGAGCGCACGGAAACGGTATGCAGCTTGGTGCGGGAGACGTAGAAGCGGCTGCAAAGAGTATCCGTATCCAGGTCGCCCGTGATGTTCTCGTCGATGTAGCGGTCTATCTGGCGGGAGAAGTCCTCGTTGCGCCATACGGCGAGCCCCGAGATTATGAGGTAAGCGGCGATCGCGTTGAGCAGCTTGGCTGCCGCGAGTATGCGTTCCTGCGACTGCGTGGCTATGTGCTCCGCCGCGCGGCGTATCTCCGCTTCGGTGCCGTAGCGGGGGACGCACCGCCGCACCACTTCGTCTATCGCGGCTTCGCGGTCCTCTTCGGGTATCATGTGCGCGAATATGGCGTAGCCTATCACCCCACCGCCCGGATTGAGCGGCGTTATCGCCTCGGTAAGTCCCGCGTGGCAGGTGTAGACGTGCGCCGCGCTCTGCTTCTTGGCGCGCTCGCACGCCGCCCTGTCGCATTCTTCGCATGCCTTGTTGCCCTCGGGCGTGCGCCGTATCATGCGGCACAGGTCGGGCGCCGAGCGCGGGTATTCGGTCACCGGCGCGTACTCGTCGTCGAACACGGATATGCGTATCCCCACGACCGTGTAAAAGTCCTTCAGCAGGTCGTATAACTGCCCTTTGTCGAACGCTCCTATCATTCGTTTCGCACCCCCTCGTATTATCATTCAATCTAAGAACAATTTTACCATAATTAAACCCGATTTGTCTATACATTAGGGGGTAAATGTCGTATAATTTTTTTGGAAAATAAAAATACACTTTCAAAGGGGCATTTATGAACGAACAGACGGAACGCGATGTCATCAAAGCGATCAGAGTGCTGTCGGCGCGGCAGGTGGAAGCCGCCCGCAGCGGACACCCCGGCACGCCGCTCGGCGCGGCGCCGGTCATGGCGACGTTGTACGGAAAATTCATGAACGTCGTACCCGAGGATCCCGGGTTCTACGACCGCGACAGATTCGTGCTCAGTTCGGGGCACGCTTCGGCGATGCTGTATTCCACGCTGCACGTGTGCGGATACGACGTGACCAAAGAGGATCTTTCGCGCTTCCGCCAGGAAGGCAGCCGCACTCCCGGTCATCCCGAAGTCGGCGTGACTCCGGGCGTCGACTGCTCGACGGGCCCGCTCGGTCAGGGCGTGGCAAACGCGGTGGGCATGGCGCTCGCCGAGAGGATACTCGCGGCGAGGTTCAACCGCCCGGGCTGCACTCTCGTCGACCATTACACTTACGCCTTCTGCGGCGACGGCTGCATGATGGAAGGCATAGAGAACGAGGCGGCGAGCCTTGCGGGGCTGTGGAAGCTGGGCAAGCTCATCGTCATCTACGACAGCAACGGCATCACGATAGAGGGCGGTACGGATATATCCCTCACCGAGGACATAGCAAAGCGCCACCGCGCGCTGGGCTGGCATGTCGTCAGAGCGGGCAGCGCGGAGAACACGCAGTCGCTCGCCGACGCGATAGCCGAAGCCAAGGCGGAGGACGGCAAGCCCTCGCTCGTCATCGTATCCACCAAGATAGGTTACGGCGCGCTCAACGAGGGCACGAGCTCGGTGCACGGTTCGCCTCTCGGCGAGGCGGGCATAGCGGCTCTCGCCGAAAAGCTCGAATGGACGTGCGACGGCTTCGAGACTCCCGACGACGTCAAAGCGTTCGCCGAGGAGATGAAAGAGAAGGGCAGGGCGTACAAAGCGGAGCGCGAAAAGCGTTACGCCGAAGCCAAAGCCGCGTACCCCGCGCTCGTGGCTGAGTTCGAGAAATACCTTTCGGGCGCTTACGCGAAGGAAGCGGCGGAAAAGATCGCCGCCGCGGCTCCGACGGAGAGCGACTCCACGCGTAACATCTGCGGCAAACTGCTCGCGGCTGCCGACGCCATGATGCCAAGCCTTGTGGGCGGCAGCGCGGACCTCGGTCCGTCCAACTGCACGCAGATAAAGGGCAAGGAATATTATTCGGCGGAGAAATGCTCGGGCGGCGCGATCCACTTCGGCGTACGCGAGCACGCGATGGGCGCGATAAGCAACGGTATCGCCCTTCACGGCGGACTGACGCCTTTCTGCGCGACGTTCTTCGTGTTCTCCGATTACATGAAATACGCGATCCGCATGAGCGCGATCATGAAACTTCCCGTCACCTACATCCTCTCTCACGATTCCATAGGTGTAGGCGAAGACGGTCCCACGCACCAGCCCGTCGAACAGCTCGCCGGTCTGCGTGCGATGCCCGGGTTATACGTCTTCCGCCCCTGCGACGGGCGGGAGACGGGCGCGGCATTCGCGTTCGCGTTTTCGGGCAAGGGCCCGACGGCGATAGTCACCAGCCGCCAGAAGCTGCTTGCCGAAGAGACTACGACGGCGGAAGGCGCGTCCCGCGGCGCGTATGTGCTCGCGGACGGCAAGGACGTCATCCTCATGGCAAGCGGAAGCGAGGTGGGGCTTTGCATGGACGCGAGAAAGCTGCTCGCGGAGCGCGGCATATCCGCGCGCGTGGTATCCGCGCCCTGTCTCGACCTTTTCGCCGAGCAGAGCGAAGAGTATAAAGAGAGCGTGCTCCCCCGCGGCATGCGCGCAAGGGTAGCCGTGGAAGCGGCGAGCCGCCTGAGCTGGGGCGAGTATGTCGGTCTGGACGGCGACTACGTCTGCCTCGACCGCTTCGGCGAGAGCGCGCCCGCGTCCCTTCTCATGAAGAAGTTCGGCTTCACGCCGGAAAACGTGGCGGACAAAGCGGAAAAGGCATTCCGCGCCGCGAAATAAACAAGTAATAAGACCGCTGCACGCGGCGAAAATAACAGGCAAAAGGAGAGGAAACAAATGGCAGAGATCTTTAAGGGCATCCCTCAGGTAAAGTACGAGGGACCCAAAAGCAAGAACGAGTTCGCATTCAAGTTCTACGATGCGGAAAAGGTAGTGCTCGGCAAAAAGATGAAGGAGCACCTTCCGTTCGCTATGGCGTGGTGGCACAACCTCTGCGCGGGCGGCACGGACATGTTCGGCCGCGATACGACGGATAAGTCCTTCGGCGCAAAGCCCGGCACGATGGAGCACGCGAAGGCGAAGGTGGACGCAGGCTTCGAGT
>DXHS01000013.1 GCA_019113275.1 Candidatus Protoclostridium stercorigallinarum | reverse complement strand
CGCGGTCCTTAGCATTCGGCAATCAACCGACTTTCGATGGAAAATGTTTGCTTCATACCGCAATAGCTCGATCAGCCGCGGTGCTAACCGCCAAAAAAGACGGTGCGGACTGCGTCTGACCGAAGCGCACGGCGAAGCGTGCGATAGCGGTGCGCAAGGAATAAAGCTGCCCCCTGCGGCAGGGGGAAGTGCCCCGTATGGGGCGATAGGGGTTGAGGTTGGATAAATGTACGAGCGTGTGAAAGACAGTGCGGATAGCATGATGATGGCGATAGTGGTTGAAGTAGGAGAATGTACGGGCTTGACTTTTATATCATGCTTATCCGCCATACAGACTTCAACCCCTTCCGGCGCGCAGCCGCTTACGCTTCGTGCTCGCCACCTTCCCCTGCCGCAGGGGACGGCTTTCATAAGGTGTCCGCGCCGAGAGCGCGGGATAAAATTTTACGAGCGCAGCGAGTATAAAACAGCCCTCTCGAATTGTTAGAGAGGGTGGCGAGCACGAAGCACGTCAGTGCGGCTGCGAGCCGGGTGAGTCAAAAGTTTGTATCCGACGGGCAGGCTTTACATGTTTTGCCGCTTCCTTGACTCATCCGGTACGCCGTTCGCGCCTACGGCGCTCTGCGGCGCACCACCTTCCCTGACCAATCAGGGAAGGCTTTAATTATGTCCGCGCTTTCAGCGCGGGATAAAATTTTACGAGCGCAAGCGAGTCCCAGAGCCTCCACTAATGGTTAGGGGAGGTGCCGCAGCGAAGAGCATTCGTAAGAATGCGAACGCAAGGCGGTGGGGTTAGGGGATATTTGGGATATGTACGGTTGATATGCTGCTCGTACATGTATGTTACTTTCTTAACCTCTCTTGCGCCATTACGGGCGCTTTCTCCCCTAACCATCAGGGGAGACTTCAAGAAGACCGCGCTCCGCGCGGGATATATCAAATGGGTGGGTGGGAGCGCGTAAGCGTGCGGGACTTCTTGCCCGCCCCTGCGCGCATACGTTTCGTTTAACAGAATTCGCAGCAGACGACAAGCTCCTAAGCGCATACGCAACGAACAACAGTATTCGCAGCTTTAGCCGCGAGATTTTCGGATGATAAGACGCGTTTATCGGAGCAAACGGACGTGGAAGCGGTCGGCATAGGGATTCCCCATGCCGACCCGAAAACGCGTCTTAGCGCCGAAAAGCCGCGCTTTTCGCGCGTGAACGCAGCGCCCGACGGGCGCAAGGAAATATGCCGTCCCACCCCCTTTTATTTTCTGCGTTTGCGTTTACGCTTCTTCGTACCCATCACCGCGAACGCGATGACCGCGATCACAGCCAGGACCGCCACGACGATCACCACCCATTGCAGGATATGCCACTCGGCGGGGCTGCGCGCCCAGGTCGCGGGATCGAAGAGGTCGGGCATATTGCCGTTAGGCTGACGGGCGTCCGGAAGATCGTCGATCGCTTCGTCAGGCTTTACGCCGTTGTCCTTTATCGTTTCCTGCGGGCGCTTATCATTGCCGTTGCCAGTTGTCAGTTTGGCTTCGTTCGTCACGTCGGGGGTTTCCTCGGAAAGCGCGAGCGCGCCCGAGGCGCTCACTCCGAACACGATGTCGCCGTTAAGGTCGGTACGCTCTATGCGCTCGGCGGAAAAGCCCATATCCATGAGGCGCTGCAACGTCTCTTTGTGCGGATGACCGTAGGAATTGCCGTCGCCGCAGCTGAAGATCGTGAAGATGTTGGGGCGTTTTTGCTCGTTGGCGGTCATTATCTCCAGAAAGTCCTCGCCCGAGGACGTGCTCGAGCCGTGGTGACCCATTTTGATGACGTCCGCGGTGAACTCGTTCCTTATGAATTTATCGTACCTGCCGCCGTAACTCCCTACGTCCGAATTGCGCACGAGCTCCACGAAGTCCGCTTCGTTATCCTTTTCCGCGTCGCCCGTGAGCACGAAGTCGCGCCCTTCGTAAGACAGCACCATAACGGGCGAGAAGTCGTTGCTGTCGTCGTAATCTTCCACGTGCACCGGCGAATAGAAGTCGAACGTATACTCGAAGCTCTCTCCCGCGATGTGGTTTATCCTTTCGTTGAACGGATTCGTCACATACACTTCGGCGGGCACCGATCTGCCGTTTTCGGTATACGTTTCGGCATAAGCGGCGGCAATGGCTTTTTGGTAAGTCGCCGTAGTTTTGATATTGTTATCCGCTATTTCCGCATAAAATCCCGTGCCGTCCTCTTCGCTGCCTTCGTATGCGGGGTCGGTCGCGCCGTCGTCGCCCTCTTCGGGAGCGCACGCCTGGTGCGGGCGATATATCGTTTTCACTTCGTACTCTTCCAGCACATGGGTGGCTCCGCCTATATGGTCGGCATCCGAATGCGTGAGGATGAGCCAGTCCAGCGTTTGCACGCCTTGGTCGTCCAAGTATTCGATGACGTTGCCGTAACTGTCGCTGCTTCTGTCTCCCGTATCTATGAGCATGCTTTTGCCGTCGGGAAATTCTATGTAGCAGGCGTCCGCCTGACCGCAGTCGATGAAGTGCACGCGCAGGTCGCCGTCCGCCGCGTAAGCCGTTTGCATCCCCTCGCCGTTCGCTCGCGGGATAAAGGCGAATGCGGCGATCGCCATGGCGACGGCGAGCATTGCCGCGATGAGTTTGGTCGTTGTTCCTGTTTTCATTTTTTCTCCTTGCCCGTAAGCGCGGGCGTATGCGCTTCCCCGCTTGCGGCGGGGCGAACGCGGCGGAAGATACCCGTCTTTCCTTTTCGTTTGCGGTACCGACGCCGTCCGTGCGGCAACGGTACCGCGCGGGTTCAGGAAAACTTATCCGTCATGTTCAGAAAGAAGGTATCGCCGGTAAAGCGCTGGGCGAGGCGGAACAGTCTGTACTTTCCGCCGATCACATACACGGCTCTTTTGCCTTTGCGGCAGATACGGTATATTTTTTTCGCGGCTTTTTCCACGGGCATGCGTTCGGGCGTTTTACGCTTTATGCGGTCGAGCGCTGCCTGCGGGCGGTCGCCGTAGCGATCGCTCGTTTCCGCCGCCACCGCGCGGTTGGCGGAGAATTCCGTTCTTATTTCGCCCGGGCACACGCAGGTGACGGTGATGCCCGCTTTTTTCAGTTCCATGCGCATGGACATGCCGAGCATGAGTTCGGCGGCTTTCGCGCTGCTGTACGGCGAACGGTACGGCACGGCGATGAACGCCGCTATACTGCAGATGAAAATTATCCGTCCGCCGCGGAGCATGTATTTCAGGCAGGCGCGGGACACGTTCAATGCGCCGTAGTACGACACGTCGAACGCTCTTCTTATGTCATCCGCAGGTATAAGTTCGGTCGGACCGAGGACGCCCATGCCCGCGTTGTTCACGACGACGTCTATGCGCCCGTACTTAGCCGCGATCTTTGCCGCGGCTGCGTTCACCTGCGCTTCGTCGCTCACATCGCACTTGTACTCATCGCGCTCCTCATTATCGCACGACCGCGCCAATACGCATACCCTGTACTCGTCGCTCTCGTACAGCTTTTTCAGTTCTTTTCCCAGCCCGCTCGTCGCGCCGGTTATCACCGCTATCTTTTCCATTTTTTCACCGTAACCGTAAATGTTTCTGCGGGGAAAACCCCCTTCTTTGGAAAGAAGGCGGTTTTCCCCGCACCCCTTTCCGCTAAGAAACCGAAACCGTTAATATTATTTCCTTATAAGTGTTTTCGCGAAGAGACATCCGGGTCCTCGCGCGCCCCTTCCGAGAAACTAAACCGTAAAAAATTTATTTTCTTACTTCGATCCGAACAAAATATCCCCACGAGGATCACCTCGTCCGTACAGGAGCTTCTTCATCATAACGGGTTTTCCCCGCACTCCTTTCCGCCAAGAAACCGAAACCGATAAATATTTATTCCTTATAAGCGTTCTTGTGAGGAAACGCCCTCGTTCCTCGCGCTCCCCTTCCGAGAAACTAAACCGTAAAAAATTTATTTTCTTGCTTCGATCCGAACAAAATATCCCCACGAGGATCACCTCGTCCGTGCAGGAGTTTCTTCATCATAACGGTTTTCCCCGCACCCCTTTCCGCTAAGGAACCGAAATCGTTAATATTTATTCCCCCGTCCGCAAAAGGCAGAGAGTGAGGTTTATCCGCAACATATTTGAAGAAAAGCCGCAAAATGTCGTTCGTCATTCCGCGAAGGGCAGAGAGTGAGGCTTATCCGCAACATATTTGAAGGAAAAGCCGCAAAAGTCGCTCGTCATTCTGCGAAGGGCAGAGAGTGAGGTTTATCCGCAACGTATTTGAAGGGAAAGCCGCAAAATGTCGCTCAGACGGGCAGCTGGCGAGGGAGCATACTTTCGTAGCCGAGCAAGCGGTAGCGCGAGGCTGAGTATGTGACCGAGCACGCAGCCCGTATCAGCGGCATTATGTGGCTTTTCCTAACTTGCGAAGCGAGCAGTCAACCCCAAAAACGCCGTATCACCCACCAGCCGCTGAACGCCGCGGAAGAATTTATACTTTCCGCCGATGATGTATACGGCTTTTTTGCCTTTTACGCATTTCTTGTATATCTTTTTCGCGGCTTTTTCGGCGGGCATGCGTTTTTTGCCCGAACGCGAAGCGGCGATCTGCGCGGCTTTGGCTACGCGGTCGAGATAGCGCTCGTTGGTGTCGGTATACATTTTTTTGTTTACCGAAAAGCCCGTGCTTATCTCGCCCGGGCATATACACACGACGTCTATGCCCGCGGGCTTTAATTCCATGCGCATAGCCATGCTCAACATGAGCTCCGCCGCTTTCGCCGCGCAATATGCCGAGTGATACGGCGTGACCGTCATTGCCGAGATACTGCTCATGATAACGATACGCCCGCCCTTGCCCATGTGTTTCAGGCAGGCTCTTACCGTATACAATGCGCCGAAGTACGAGATGTCCATGATCCGCTTTATCTCCGACATCGGGGCAAGCTCCGCCGTGCCGAACATCCCCGCGCCCGCATTGCACACGACGACGTCTATGCGCCCGTACTTAGCCGCGATCTTTGCCGCAGCTGCGTTCACCTGCGCTTCGTCGCTCACATCGCACTTGTACTCGTCGAGCTCCTCATTATCGCACGACCGCGCCAATACGCATACCCTGTACCCGTCGCGCTCGTACAGCTTTTTCAGTTCTTTTCCCAGCCCGCTCGTCGCGCCGGTTATCACCGCTATCTTTTC
>DXHS01000097.1 GCA_019113275.1 Candidatus Protoclostridium stercorigallinarum | reverse complement strand
AGCGGCTGCGAGCCGGGCGGGTTAAGTAAGCAACATACATGTACGAGCAACGTATCAACCGTACACATACACATCACAAACATACCTTAACCCCACCGCCTTGCGTTCGCATTCTAACGAATGCTCTGCGCAGCGGCACCTCCCCTAACCATCAGTGGAGGCTCTGGGACTCGCTCCCGCTCGTGAATCATTTGTCCCGCGCTTTCGCGCGGACACCTCATGAAAGCCTCTCCTGATGGTTAGGAGAGGAAGCTCGCGAAGCGAGCAGGTGAGGTTAAGAAAGCAGAATACGTGTACGAGCGCCCTATTGCCCCGTACACATCACAAACATACCTTAACCCCACCGCCTTGCGTTCGCACCCTGCGGGCGCTCGGCTGATGGTCAGGAGAGAAAGCGCCCGTAAGGGCGCAAGAGAGGTTAAGAAAGTAACAACATGTCGTTATTCCGTCACCCCGCCTCTCAAATTTTTTTATTAACCCAAGCTAATTTTTGCTTAAATCCCTTGACAAACTTCTGTCCGTGTATTATAATAACCTCGTTAAAAGTTCTTCGATCGGGCGCATACGCTCCGGTCGATAAATAAAGGCAAAATAATTAACCAAGGTTAATAAATTAACGGCGGTTAACGATATTCTTTCGCCGCACAGAGCGGCAGGGGACGGTAAGACTTTATATGGTAAAAAAAGTCAGCGAGATGCGTCCGGGGGAGAGCGGCGTGGTGGTTAACACGCGCGGCGAAGGCTGGACGAGGAAAAGACTGCTCGATATGGGCGTGACGAAGAGCGCTCCCATAACGTTCAGAAAGAGCGCTCCTCTCGGGGATCCCATCGAGGTGATAGTGCGCGGTTACGCGCTTTCGATGAGAAAGAACGAGGCGGAACTCGTAGACGTGGAATTGTCGGGCGCTGCGGAGGTGAAGAAATGATCCGTGTTGCTTTGGCGGGCAATCCCAACTGCGGTAAGACCACTCTGTTCAACGCGCTCACGGGCGCGACGGCGCACGTAGGCAACTGGCCGGGCGTGACGGTGGATAAGCGCGAGGGCGTATGCAAAAAGGGCAGCGAGCCGTTCACGGTCGTGGACCTTCCCGGCATATATTCGCTTTCGCCGTATACTCCCGAAGAGGTCATATCGCGTAACTTCATCCTGGATAACAGACCGGACGCCGTGATAGATATCGTGGACTCGACCAATCTCGAGCGCAATCTTTATCTTACCACGCAGCTCATGGAGATGGACGTTCCCGTCGTCGTCGCCCTTAATATGGCGGACGAGCTGGAAAAGAACGGCGATAAGATAGACGTCAAACTGCTCGAAGAGCGGCTGGGCATGCCGGTGGTCAGCGTATCCGCGGTGACGGGCAAGGGCATAAAAGAGCTCATAGAAAAGACGGTCGCCGCCGCAAAGAAGAAGCGCCAAGGCGTGAGCGTGCTGGGAAGCACGATGATCGCTCCCGCGATAGAGGAAGCGGCGCTCCACCTGCGCGACGACGGCGTGAGCTCGCCTCTGTTCCACGCGGTAAAGCTGGCGGAGGGCGACAGCTTAGAGAGCGACAACCACAAGAAAACTTCCGCGTTCGTGCGCAATTACATGCACGGCATGAAGGACGCGACGTTCGGCGACGACTGGGAGGCTTTCGTCGCGAACGCGCGGTACGACTACATAACAGCCAATTATTCTCCTGCGCTCACTCGTAAGTCGGGCGAGGGAAAGAGACTCAAACTTTCGGAAAAGATCGACCGGGTGCTGACTAACAAGTGGGCGGGTATACCTCTTTTCGTGGCGATATTGTTCGTGATATTCCATTTGACTTTCTCCGAAAATCTCTTGTTCCTCGCCCCGGCGCTCGGTGCGGGCGGGGAGTGGACGATGTTCGCGGGCACGCCGTTTGAAGGACTGTTCGGCAGCAGCGCGGGCATATCGTCCCCCGGAGTGATATTACAGAAATTCGTCGAAGGCATAACGGGGAGCATATCCGGCGGGATAGGCGCGGGCATGGAATCCGCGGGCGCCGCGGCATGGGCTAACGGCTTCGTCGTAGACGGCGTGCTCGGCGGCTTGTTCGCGGTCATAGGGTTCCTGCCGCAGATACTCCTGCTGTTCATGTTCTTCTCGCTGCTCGAAGACAGCGGCTACATGGCGCGCGTCGCGTTTATACTCGACCGTATCTTCCGCCGCCTCGGGCTTTCGGGACGCGCTCTCATGCCCATGATAATGGGCTTCGGATGCAGCGTGCCCGCCATGATAAACACCCGTACTCTCGCAGACGAGAAAGAGCGTGTGGCTACGGTGCGCGTGATACCGTTTTTCTCCTGCGGCGCGAAGCTCCCCATACTCGTGGGCTGCGCGGGCGCGCTGGTGAGCGTGTCCGGCATGGGCAACGCGGACGTGATAACAATGCTCATGTACCTGCTCGGCATATGCGTGGCGCTCGCGACGGTCATACTCATGCGCGGCACGACGATGCGCGGAGAGCTGTCTCCCTTCATCATGGAGCTGCCCAACTACCGTCGCCCCGGCTTTAAGAGCACGATGCTGCATGTATGGGACAAGGCGAAGCACTTCATCAAAAAGGCGTTCACTGTCATCCTCGCGTCCACGATAATCATCTGGTTCTTCTCGCACTTCACATGGGATTGGCATTACGTCCCCGACGAGGACATGGGCGAAAGCATACTTGCGAGCCTTGGCATGCTGATACAGCCGCTGTTCACGCCGCTGGGATTCGGTTCTCAGCTCGCCGCGGGCGGTTGGGTGTTCGCGGTCGCGGCGATAACCGGACTTGTCGCCAAGGAGAACGTCATCGCGACGTTCGGTACGCTCGCCGCCACGATATCCGCGACGTTCGACGCGGGTCTCGCCGGCGAGGACGGAGTGGAAGCGATATCCGCGCTCATGGGAGCGACGGATATAAGCGGCGCGGGACTGATAGCGTTCATCGCGTTCAACATGCTCACGATACCCTGCTTCGCGGCGGTAGCGACCGCAAGGGGAGAGCTCACCAAAAAGCGTTTCCGCTGGACGATGCTGTTCTGGCTCGCAACGAGCTATATCACCTCGTCCATGGTGTACACGATGGGGGCGTTCCCGTGGACGATCGCGATATGGGCGGTCGCATGGGCTGCCGCGATAACCGCGCTCGTGTTCGTGAACAAGTATCTTAAAAAGAAGGACGAAGAAAAGAAGATCAAAGCCGCATGACGCGGCAACGGAGGTGCCTGTGGGCGTGATAGAGATCGTTATAATAATCGCCGCCGTGCTCATAGTGGGGCTCGTAATAGGCGTGGCGATATGGAAAAAGGCTACGGGCAGAAAGTCGGACTGCGGCTGCGGAGGCAACTGCTCGGGCTGCCGAGGCTGCGGCGCGAAGAAGCCTCGGAGCAAAAGCAAACGCGTATAGCGGGCGAAGGCGATATCCGCCCGAGACCGGTATATATACAACTTCATCATAAGACTCTCGGTAGGAAAGCGCACGGCAGGAGCCGTGCGCTTTCCCTTTGCCGCGCCGCACCGCGCTGAGGACAAAGATGTTGACAATTTTACGGTCAGCGGTTATAATAATCGTATGGAACTCAAAGACGAACTTGTGCTCATAGACGGCAACAGCCTGATCAACAGGGCGTTTTACGCGCTGCCGCTGCTGACCGGTAAGGACGGCATTTACACCAACGCCGTTTACGGCTTCGCCAATATACTCGCGAGGCTCATCGAGGAGTACTCTCCGCGGTACATGGCTGTGGCGTTCGACATGAAAGCCAAGACGTTCCGTCACAAGATGTACGACGGTTACAAAGCCACGCGGCGGGGCATGCCCGAAGAGCTCGCCTGCCAGCTCCCGCTCCTTAAAGAGATGCTGGACAAAATGGGCATAAAGTACATCGAGCAGGAGGGGATAGAAGCGGACGACATCATCGGCACGCTCGCGGCGCGCCACGCTCTGCCGACGTATATCCTCACTGGGGATCGCGACAGTTTCCAGCTCATAAGCGACACGGTCACCGTGCTGTTCACGCGGCGGGGTATCACGGACGTGGCGAAGATGACTCCGTCCGCGCTCAAAGAGACGATGAAGCTCACCCCTTCGCAGGTGGTGGACTATAAAGCGCTCGCGGGCGACCCGTCGGACAATATCCCCGGCGTTCCCGGCATAGGCGAAAAGAAGGCGATGGATCTTCTCGATCATTACGGTTCCGTCGCCGGGATATATTCGCATATAGGCGACATCAAAGGCAAGCTGCGCGAACATCTCGAAAACGGCAGGCAGTCCTGCGACATGTCGTACATGCTCGCGCGTATCAAAACGGATTGCGACGTGGACGTGCCTCTTTCCGAACTCAAATACCGTTTCCCGTTCTCCGAAGAGGTCATGGAGTTCTTTACGCGTATGGATTTCAAATCCCTCACGCGCCGCGCCGAACTGTTCGGCGACAGCGTGGAAGCCGCTCCCGTGTACTCGCGGGCGGATATCATCGCCCTCTCTTCCGCGGGCGAGCTCGCGGTGGTGGCGGGCGAAGCGCAGTCCTTCGGCATATCTCTCGGCAGCGATAAACTCTCTGTTTCGACGGACGGCGCGCGGCAGTACGATCTGCCTCTCAAAACGGACCTTCTCGGCGACGGACCGTCGGAGAGCGAGGCGCTCGCCGCGATAAAAGACCGCCTCGAAGACGAAAGCGTCGTCAAATTCGTGTACGACGCCAAATCGCTCATGCGCCGCCTCGGCGGCTGCGGCATAACGCTGCGCGGATACGAGGACGTCGCGCTCATGGAGTACCTTGTCAAACCCAATTTCAAATACTCCTCGGCGGAGGGGCTTGCCGAAACTCTCGGCATGACCGTGGATTCCGCCGCGGCTGCGCTCGTGCTCGACGGTAAAGCCATGCTCGCTTCGCTCGAAGAGCAGGGCATGACAGACCTTTACCGCAACGTCGAGCGTCCTTTGCCCGCCGTGCTTTACGATATGCAGAAGACGGGTTTTCTCATAGACCTCGGGCTGCTCGCCGAACTCAAAGACAAGTACGCCGCGCTCGAAGAGGAGATAAAAGAGCATATATTCGAGCTCGCGGGCGGCAGGTTCAACCTTAACTCGCCCAAACAGCTGGGCATAAAGCTGTTCGACGAAATGGGGATAAAATATCCCAAGCGCCGCGGCGAGCGTTCTACGTCCGCGGAGATACTCAACACGATAAAGGACGAGCACCCCATAGTGCCCGAGGTGATACGCTTCCGCTATATATCCAAGCTGCGTTCCACTTATCTCGACGGGCTGAGCAAAGTCGCGGGGGCGGACGGCATCGTGCATACCGAATTCAACCAGATGCAGACGTCCACGGGGCGGCTTTCCAGCTCCGAACCCAATCTGCAAAACATCCCCGTGCGCGAAGAAGAGGGTAAGATACTCAGGGCGCTGTTCATCGCCCGCAAGGGGCACGTCCTCGTCAGCTCGGATTACTCGCAGATAGAACTGCGCGTCATGGCGCACCTTTCGGGAGACGAGAACCTCATCGAGGCGTACCGCGAGGGGCTGGACGTGCATACGGCGGTCGCACGCGAGCTGTTCGGCACGGCGGAGCCCGACGCGCATGAGCGCCGCGTCGCGAAGACCGTCAACTTCGGTATCATATACGGCATGTCGGCGTTCGGTCTGGGCGAAAGGCTGGGCATAACGACCGCCGAGGCAAAATCGTATATAGACAGATACTTCGGGCGCTTCCCGCGCGTGCACGAGTATCTCGAAGAGGTGGTCGCGGGCGCGAGAGAGAGGGGATACGCGGAAAGCCTTTTCGGCAGGCGGCGGGTGATACCCGAGTTGCATTCCCGCGATTACCGTCAGCGCAATTTCGGCGAGCGCGCGGCGATGAACATGCCTCTCCAATCCACGGCGGCGGACATCATAAAGATAGCCATGATAAAGGTGTACGAGGCGCTGCGCGGCATGCGCTCCAAGCTGATACTTCAGGTACACGACGAACTCATACTCGACTGCCCCGAGGACGAAGCAGATCGGGCGGCGGCTCTCCTCAAACGCGAGATGGAAAGCGCCGTCACGCTCAAAGTGCCGCTCGTCGCTTCCGTGAGCACGGGCAGGAATTGGCTGGACTGCAAGTGATATGTTCAATAAGGATAAGGTAGAGCCCAAACTTAAAGAAGTCCCCGAAAAACCCGGCGTGTACATCATGAAGGACGCCTTCGGGAACATCATATACGTCGGCAAGGCGGTCATCCTCAAACGGCGGGTGACGCAATATTTCCGCTCGTCGCCCAAGCCCGTCAAGGTGCAGGCGATGGTGGACAACGTGGACAGTTTCGAGTACGTCGTCACGCTCACCGAGGCGGACGCGCTCGTGCTTGAATCCACGCTTATAAAAAAGCACATGCCGCGCTACAATATTCTGCTCAAAGACGATAAAGGTCAGGCGGCGTACATCCGCATGGATCTGCGCGACAAATTTCCCAATATGGAAGTGACCCGTCATCCCAAGCGCGACGGCGCCAAATATTACGGACCGTTCGGCGCGGCGATGACCGCAAAGAACATGGTGAGCGTGATAAAGTCCGTTTACGGAGTGCGGACGTGCACGCGGGCGATGCGCGCCAAGCGCGAGTGTCTGTACCGTCATATAGGGCTTTGCCTCGCGCCGTGTACGGGCAAAGTGAGCCGCGAGGATTATATGAAAGCGGTGAGCGGCGCGATCGACTTCCTCTCCGGCAGAGACGACTCCGCCGAAAAAGCGCTCGCCGAAAAGATGAAAGACGCGGCGGAAGCGGAGGACTTCGAGCGCGCCATACGTTACAGAGAACTGCTCGCCGACATAAAACGCATGAAAGAACGCACGCTCGCCGATCTCGACGTGGAGGATTCCGACTACTTCGGCTATGTGACGGACGGCCTGCGTTCGGCGGTGTCCGTCATGCCCGTGCGCGGCAATAAGCTGCTTCCCGCGGGAAGTTTCCCGTCGGCGGACGCGGGCGAGGACGGCGAAGCGCTCGCTTCCTTCATCATGCAGTATTACGAGAACGCCCCTGTGCCGGTGTCCGTATTCGTCAACGTGCCGGTGGCGGAAGAGGCTCTCGAGAAATGTCTGGCGGAGCGCCGCGGCGGACCCGTACACATCCGCGTCCCGCAGCGTGGTATACGCCGCGACCTCGTGCGAACGGCGGAGGAGAACGCCCGCGAGTGCATGGAAAAGGCGGCGGATAAAGAATTGCGCGAGCGCGAACGCACGTTCGGCGCCTGCGACATGCTGTGCGAGCGGCTGGGCTTGAAGAGCGCGCGGCGCATCGAGTGCTACGACATATCGCATATCTCGGGCACGGACAAGGTCGCGAGCGGAGTATGCTTCATAAACGGCGCGAAAGCCGCGTCCGAATACCGCAAATACCGCATAAAGACGGTGGAAGGCAATGACGATTTCCATTGCATGGCGGAGGTGCTCACGCGGCGGCTCGCGCATGCAAAGGCGGGCGACGAAAAGTTTGCCGAGCTGCCCGACCTTATCGTCATAGACGGCGGCAAAGGTCAGCTGCACGCCGCGTATGCGGTGATGAAAGAGGCTGGGTTCGATATCCCCATGGTGGGTCTCGCCAAGCGCGAAGAGGAGATATTCACGACGCATTCGCCCGATCCCGTACTGCTCTCGCGTGACAGCGCCGCGCTCAAACTGTTGCAGCGCGTGCGCGACGAGGCGCACCGTTTTGCGATAACATACCATCGCAACTCGCGCATGAAGCGCATAAATACCGAACTTACGAGCATCCCGGGCATAGGCGAGAAGAAGAGCAAACTGCTGCTCAAAGCGTACGGCTCGGTGGAGCGCATACGCTCTCTGCCGCTCGAAGCTCTGGAAACGACGGCGGGCATGACCAAGCCCGCGGCGCTCGCGGTGTACGAACATTTCCACAAGGAGTGACTATGCTCAAATACAAACTCGTGTTCTGCGATTTTGACGACACTCTCGTCGTCAGCGGCGAAGAGGTGGGGGAACGTACCCGCCGCGCCATAGCCGACTACCGTAAAGCGGGCGGCATTTTCGTGATATGCTCGGGGCGCAGCCGCATGAGCCTCGCGCGGAGGCTTGCCTCGGTATACGGCAGTGCGGAAGGCGTGCCGTATATCTGTCTGCAGGGCGGGCTCATCGTCGGGGAGGACGGCAGCGTCATGCGCCGCCTCACCGCGGGCAGGGAGGACGTCCTTTCCGCTTCTGCGGCAGCCAAAGCGCGCGGCATAGACGTCGTGTACCATGCGGACGGCGAAGTGTACTGCGAAAAAAAGACATACGTTTCCGAGCGTTATGCTTTTCTCACGGGCTGCCCCGTCACTTACGTTCCCGAGGGCTTTGCGGAAACATATAAGGGCGGCTTCGATAAAATGATGCTGCTCGCCGCGGAAGACGGCATAGAAATTCTCGCCGAGCTGTCCCGCATGCCGCTCTCCTCCTCACGTTTCATGTTCAGTCAGGCGACGTATCTCGAACTCGTTCCGGCGGAATCGGGCAAGGGGAGCGCGGTGGAGTTCATGACCGAAAAACTCGGACTGACCAAAGAGGATACCGCGGCTTTCGGCGACGCGGACAACGATATCGATATGCTGGGTGCCGTCGGTCTGCCCGTAGCCGTGCGCAACGCCATGCCCGGCTGCAAGGCGGCGGCAAAGCTCATCGCGCCGTCCGCTGCGGACGAAGGTCCCGCCAGGGTCCTGGAGATGTTTTTCGACGATATGACCGTCTGAATTTTTCAAAACCCCTTGAAAAATTTGTCGGCTTGTGATATAATATCATAAATAAGTTACAAAGGAGATCGGGAAATGATAACAGCCGCTGCCGGAACGTCGGATATCATACTCATCATAGGCATAATAGTCGCCGCCGTGGTGCTCGTCGCGATCGTCGTGATCGCGGTATTGTTTAACCGTGCGGATAAGAAAAAGCGGGCGAACGCCGAAGCGGATACCGCGGACGGCGAAGCCGCGGAAGAGCAGCTGCCGCCCGAACCGTCGGCAGACGAACGGCGCGCGGAAGAGGAAAGCGCGGCTCCTGCAGCCGCAGCGGCGGAGCCTGTCGCCGAACAGTATGCGGAAACGGCGGAGCCGACGGCGGAAACCGCCGCCGAACCCGTGACCGCGGAAGAAGCGCCCTCCGAAAATGCGGCGGACGATAAAAAACCCCGCCCCAAAGTGGCGCCCGGCGTAAGGCGCCCGGCAGGCAGCTGGAGCGTGGAATTCAAACGCGAAGGCGAGTATGTCGCGGTGCTCAGCGCTAAAAACGGCGAACTCATGCTGGAGAGCGAGATATACTCTTCCGAAGAGGGCGCGCGTTCGGGCATAGCCACGATAGTGCGCAACATCACGGGCGGCGGCAAGTTCGTCATTTACCGCGACAAGAACGGCAATTACTATTTCAAACTCAAGTCGTCGGGGAACAAACTTCTCTGTATAGGCGAGATATACCGAGCCAAAGACCAGTGCGAAAAGGCGGTGGAGAGCGTCAGACGTCTTGCCGCGGACGCGCCGATCGCGGGCGGTGTCTCCCGCGGCGACGAGTACATAGAGTACAAACCGTCCCCCGTAAGGGTGAACGCAAAGTCCGCGCCCGGCAAGTGGGTGGTAAAACGCGGCGACGACGATATGTGGCATGCCATGCTTTATGCGGGCAACGGTCAGCTCATGCTTGCTACCGAAGGCGTATCCTCGCAGTCCACCGCGCTCGCCGCTCTCGACGCCGTACGCAAGAACGCCGCCGAAGGCAACTTCGTCATCGACCGCGACAAGTTCGGCCGCTATTGCTATAAGCTGCGCAACGCCCGCAAGAGCGTCATCTGCATAGGCGAGACGTACGACTCTCTGCCCTCGTGCACCAAAGCGATAGAAACGGTAAGGAGATATTGCAGCACCGCAGAGGTGCAATAACATAATAAAAAGGGGCTTGCCCCTTTTTATTTTATGCTCTGCTACGGAAAGGCGCATAGTTCCGCCTGTATCTTCCTCTTTTTCCGGGATAAATAAGGTAGCTGCGCCGTCCTCTGTGTTGAAAAAGAAAAGATTGTTTTGAATCTTATGCCGCGTATATCGCAAGGAGATATGTATGAAAGATCTTATTGATTTTTTGAAAGACAATACTATATGGATAGTTTCCGTGATTTTATTTATATTTTATTTGATCATAGAAATCTATAAGGATTGGGACAGCGTAAAACATTTATTCCTCGGCATATGGAAAGTCGTATGTAAAGCGGTGTTTGTATTCAGAACAATCCGTCGTGATAGATATTTTACCGCGCTCGGTTCGACGGATTATGTCGAATGGGAGCGAAAAACACTGAATGCTCTGTATTCGCCCGCAGCGGAGGAATACGAGCGGCGGCGTGATGGAAATGCGTCCGGATGCAAAACGGCGAATTTGCACGGGCAGCTTTACGACGCCGTGTATTTCGGAAGCGCCGAGCCAATAAAGTATCCGTTTTCGAAGATGTATAAAAAAGAAGAATTAAAAACCTGCGGCGAAGCCGTTTATAAATGTGTGGATGCGTTTGAAAAGAAGTATTATAATCTGCTGAAAACCAATATACGTTTCCCGAATAAGATAGGTTATATGCTGGACGGCATTGATTTTTCCGGCGGTCATCACTTTACCGCATACACCGGCGTATATAAGGCAAACTTATGTACGTCGCATATCCTTGAGTATGAGTTATACCGCGCATACATGAAATTTCGCGGATATGAGATAGTATCCGATATGTCGCTGGATAACGGTAAGATCGATAAAAAGAACGGTAAACTGATATTCGGGAGAAATAACGACGAATTTTTACGGTGCTATTTACCGAAAAGAAAAGCCGTTCACGATAAAATGCGCACCACTGCCGATGTGTTCACGAGTGGCGCGGGTCGCTATTCGCTGATCGGCGTGCAGGCGGTAGTTCTGTGTAAAAATCATAGCGGCGGTTATGATCTGTTACGCATAAGAAGGAGCAGGCACGTCGCGGCAAAAGCGGGCTTTTTGCAGTTTATCCCGTCGGGCGGATTTGAGGCTTATGATAATGGCACCGATTTTGATACGCGATTTTCCAATTTCTCATTGCCAAAAGCGCTGATCCGCGAATTTGCGGAAGAATGCCTTGGCGTAAGCGACGACAAAGCAGATAATATGTCTGCCGAAGCGCAATACGCCGACGAAAAAATAAACAAATTGCTGTCAATGGTCGAAGACGAGGGTTCAAAAACAAATATTTATTATTTGGGAGATACGTTAGGATTTGCCGCATTAAGACACGAGCTTTGTTTTTTGTTCGTCATCGACGATCCGAAATATGCGGATAACATAAAGGCAAACATGGAGAGCAGCAATGTTATCGGTTTTATAGATATAAGATATATTCGTTCAAAGAAATTTTGGAAGCGCAGTGATAAGGAAAACGATCTTAAAAAGTTAAATCCAACAAGCGCGGCATTGTGGTGCCTTGTGGAAGAGAGCGGGATATTGGAAACATTGGGCGTTGAACATCGGGTAGCGGCAGATATACCGAAGAATAGTATTACGACATAAACTTAAAACACCGGCGGCGGATATACCGAACGTCTGCTGGGTTTGGCGTTGTCCATATAACGGTACTTTATCGCGAATGGCGTTTTAGTGACCTGCCGCATATATTATACGGAGGAGCCGATTTTTTGCGGCTCCTCTCAATCGCTTGAAAAATTTTTGCAAACGGAGTATACTGTATGAGCAGGATGTCGCTTTCCTCGTTGCTCAGCGTGTCGGCGGGCGGCGAGGCGGAAGTGAAGATAGTGCGCAGCGTCCGCGAGGCGGAATACCGCGAAAGAGATATCGTGCTCGGGCGGGGCACGAACGTAGTGGCGTCCGACCGAGGTGTGACGGAGCGCGTGCTCGTCATGCGCTGCGACGAAGTGCGTTTTACGCGCGGCGGGGTTATCGCCGAGAGCGGCGCGCCGTTAGGCGTGCTTGCGACGGAAGCGTGCAGGCGGTCGCTGAGCGGTCTCGAATGGGCGGTGGGCATTCCGGGCAGCGTAGGCGGCGCGGTCGTCATGAACGCGGGCGCGTTCGGCGGCGAAACGGGCAGGCTGGTGCGGCGGGTGAGAGTGCTCACCGAGCGCGGTATCGCGGATATCCCGAGTGGGGATCTGACGTTTTCGTACCGCGGCGTGAGCGGTCTGCCGCACGGAGCGATACTCGAGGTCGAGCTCTCGCTCGTCCCCGGCGACGCGCGTAAGATATTTTCCGCCGTATCGGAAAACATAAAGCGCCGTCGGGAGTCGCAGCCTTCGGGGCGGAGCGCGGGCAGCGTGTTCCTCGCCTGCGACGGCGTCCCCGCGGGATATCACATCGACAGGGCGGGGCTCAAAGGTCTGCGCTGCGGCGGCGCGCATGTCAGCGAAAAACATGCGAATTTCATAATCATGGACGAAGGCGCGAAAGCGGAGGATTTCCGCGCTCTCGCCGAAACGGTCAAACTGAAAGTATATTCGGCTTTCGGCGTGAAGCTGAAAGAGGAAGTGCGTTATATAGGTCGGTTCTGAATGATATACGGGGATTACCACACCCACACGACATACAGCCACGGCAAGGGCAGTGTGGAGGACAACGTAAAAGCGGCGATAGCCGCGGGACTGCGCGAGATCGCGATCACCGATCACGGTCCGCGTCATCTTCTCGCGGGGGTGAAGAAAAAGCGCCTCCCCGAGTTTTTCGCGGAAGTAAAACGCCTGCGGCTCGAGTATCCGCAGATAACGATACTCACGGGGATTGAGTGTAATTTCCTTTCGCCGCGCGGCGAGATCGATCTGCCCGAAGAGTATGCTGACGAGCTCGACGTGGTGGTCTGCGGCTATCACAAGGGCATACGCCTGCTGCGTCCCGGGGACATGTTCTTTTTCCTCGGCAATCTCGTTACGAAAAATTCCCGTCGCGTGCTCGCAAGGAATACCGACGCGTATATAAGCGCTCTCGAAAAAAACGATATAGACATCATATCCCATCCCATGCACGATTGCCGCATAGACCTTCGCGCGGTGGGCGAGGCGGCTGCGGCGAAAGGCACTCTCATTGAGCTCAACGGAAAACGCGTCTCCGTGACGGCGGACGATCTCGTTCTTCTCGCGTCGCTCGGCTGTAAGTTCGTTGCGGATTCGGATGCGCACGTCCCGGATAAAGTGGGGGACGTCTCCTGCGAGCGGGAAGTGTGGGAGAAGTCGGGACTGCCCGACGAGCTCATAGTCAATCTTACGTCGGCTCCGCATTTTAAGCGCGGCAGGGCGGAGGCGGTGAGATCGTGAACGCGACGATAAGCAAACAGGCAAAGAGCGAGCTCGCGTCCGTCATCCCGAACAGCCGCGGCGACGCGCTCGCGGAGCTGTCCGCCATCGTGCATACGGCAGGCACGCTGAGGCTTAAACGCGGAGGAGTGGAAGCCTTCCTGTATACGGACAATCCGGATATGCCGTCCCTCGTCGGCGCGCTCGCTCTCACGCTCATGCTGCCGCCGCCGCGGATAAGCCGCGGCAAACATACGGAGATAGCATTCCCCGACGGGGCGGACTTCCTCTCGGCGCTCGGTATCATGGACGCGGGCGGAGGAGCTCTTGCCATAGTGCCCGGCATAGCGCCCGAGCTCGTGCGCCGCGACAGCGCCAAGAAGTGTTATACGCGCGGAGCTTTCCTCGGAGGAGGATATATCTCCCTCGGCAGGAACAATCACATGGAGATAGCTTTCGGCGGCGCGGAGCTGCGCGATGGCGTGGCTGAACTGCTCGACGGCGCCGTGGGCGGCATAGGCAGGGGCACGCGCGGGGAAAAGCACACGCTGTACTTGAAGAGCAAAGAGAAGATAAGCGACGCGCTCGTATACATGGGCGCGCCCAAAGCGGCTCTCGCGGTACAGGAGGAAATGGTCAATTCCTACATGGGCAGGCTGGCTGCCGCGGCGCAGAACTGCGACGTCGCCAACATCGACAGAGCTGTGGAAGCCGCCGTCAGGCAGATAGAGGATATAGAGTATATCGACCGACGCGTGGGGCTGGAATCGCTGGACGAAAAACTTGCCACCACCGCGCATCTGCGGGCTTCCGCGCCCGAGATGAGCATGGGAGAGCTCGCGGAAGTATTGGGCGTGAGCAAGTCGTGCGTGAGCCATCGGCTCGCGCGGCTGACCGCTCTTGCCGCGTCGCTAAAAAAGACGGACATCGGAAAAACAGACGGAGAACATTAAATGAGCGAAGAAAAGAGATTCGTACATCTGCACCTTCATACCGAATATTCGCTGCTCGACGGCGCGACCAAGATAAGCAAGCTGTTCGCGCGCTGCGCGGAGCTGGGTCAGCCCGCGGTCGCGATCACCGACCACGGCAACATGTACGGCGCGATGTCCTTTTACAAGGAAGCGGCGGCGTACAACAAGAACCCCGAGCACACGTTCAAGGTCAAGCCCATCATCGGCTGCGAGGTGTACACGGCGCCCGACCGCAAGTCCTGTCCCGCGCCGGGCGACAAGATGTATAAAGCCAATCATCTCGTGCTGCTCTGCAAGAACGAGAAGGGTTACCATAACCTCGTAAAACTCGTTTCCGCGGGTTTTACCGAGGGGTTCTACCGTAAACCGAGGATAGACTTCGATCTGCTCTCCGAGCACAGCGAAGGGCTGATCTGCCTTTCCGCCTGCGTGGCGGGCGAGCTGCCGCAGGCGATACTCGCGGGCGACCTCGAAGAGGCGGACAGGGTGGTCAAGCGCTTCAAGGCGCTGTTCGGCGACGATTATTACGTGGAGATACAGGATCACAACCTGCGTTCGCAGAAGACGGTGCTGCCTTACCTCATATCCGTGGCGCGCGCCAACAACGTAAAACTCGTCGCGACCAACGACGTGCATTACCTGCGCAAGAAGGATTCCCGCTCGCAGAAGGTGTTGCAGTGCATCGCTTTCGGCGACAACCTGCCGCCCGACGAGGACAAAGAAACGGAGATCACCGAGAGCGCCGAGGGCGTGGACGACGACAGCTATTTCCCCACGAAGGAGTTCTACCTCAAATCCCGCGAGGAGATGGAGGCGGTCTTTCCCAATCTTACCGAGGCGCTGGATAACACGCTGGAGATCATGGATAAGTGTGAGGATTGCTCGCCATACTTCAAGCGCAAGATGCTGTATCCCGTCTACGATCCGCCGGGCGGTATGTCCAGCGGCGAGTATCTGCATTCGCTCATGGAAGAAGGTCTGAAAAAGAAGTACGGCACCATCACCAAAGCGGTGCGCGAGCGCGCGGACTACGAGTTCAAAATAGTCAGCGAGATGGGTTTCGTCGATTACTTCCTCGTGGTCTGGGACTTCATACACTACGCCGAGAGCGTGGGCATACCCGTAGGTCCCGGGCGAGGAAGCGGCGCGGGCAGCATAATCGCTTACGCCATAGGCATAACCAAGATCGAGCCGCTGGGCTTCGACCTCTTCTTCGAGCGCTTCCTTAACCCCGAGCGCGTTTCCAACCCCGATTTCGATATAGACTTCTGCGTGGAACGCCGCGGCGAGGTCATAGACTACGTGCGGCGCAAGTACGGCGACGATCACGTTTCGCAGATATGCACGTTCGGCACCATGGCGGCAAAAGCCGCGATAAAGGACGTCGGACGCGTGCTCAACGTGCCGTTCTCCGAGATGAACAAGATAACCAAGCTCATGCCCAAGATGATGGGCAAGCTGACCATAGAACACGTTCTCGGCAGAAAGCTGGACCGCGACGGAGTCAATCACGAGGTGCCCGAGCTGCGCGAACTTTACGAATCAGACAGTGTGCTCCGTCAGGTCATAGACATCGCGATCGAGCTGGAAGGCATGCCCCGTCAGACGGGTCTTCATGCCGCGGGCGTCATCATCTGCCGTGATCCCATCGCCGAACACGCGCCCCTCTCCATGAACGGTCAGGGCGTCGTCGCCTGCCAGTACAACATGATACAGGTCGAGGAGCTCGGCTTGCTCAAGATGGACTTTTTGGGTCTGATGAACCTTACGGATATCAAAAAGGCGGTGGATCTCGTCGAGCAGGATACGGGCAGAAAGATAGACTTCTACGCGATGAAGTACGACGATCCCGAGGTGTACAGGATGATAGGCGAGGGCGATACTCACGCGGTGTTCCAGCTGGAGAGCGGTGGCATGAAGAGCTTCATGCGCGACCTCAAACCCGACTGCATAGAGGATATCATAGCGGGCATATCCCTTTATCGTCCCGGTCCCATGCAGTACATCAAAACGTACGTTTACAACAAAAAACATCCCGACGAGATCAAATACAAGCACCCCGCATTAAAGAAAAACCTCGAAGCGACTTACGGCGTCATGGTCTATCAGGAACAGGTCATGAACATCTGCCGCGAGCTCGCGGGGTACTCGATGGGCGGGGCGGACTCCATACGCCGCATGATGAGTAAGAAAAAGGTGGCGGCGCTTGCAGCCGAGCGCGTGACGTTCGTGCACGGCGGCACGTTCACCAACGAAAAGGGCGTGACGGTCAACGTCCCCGGCGCAGTAGCCAACGGCATGAGCGAACAGGACGCCGACCAGCTCTTTTCCGAGATGATGGACTTCGCATCCTACGCGTTCAACAAATCGCACGCGGCGGCTTACGCTTACGTCGCATACCAGACGGCGTATCTCAAATGCCACTACCTTAAAGAGTTCATCGTCGCGGTGCTCAACAACCGCATAAACAAGATAGACGAGATAACCAATTACCTGATGTACTTAAAGCAGAAGGACATCAAGGTATTGCCGCCCGACATAAACAAGTCCATCGTGGGCTTTTCCGTGGAAGGGGACTGCGTGCGCGTGGGGCTTGCGGCGGTCAAGGGCGTAGGCTCGGCGATCATGGAAGAGATGGTCGCGGAGCGTAACGCCAACGGTCCGTATAAAGATCTGTACGCTTTCCTCAGCCGCATGTATAACGTCAAGCTCAACAGCCGCATGATAGAGAGCCTCATTTACGCGGGTGCGTTCGACAGCTTCGGCAAAGCGCGCAGCGTGCTCATACAGGCGTATCCGCTGCTCCAGGACCGCGTCGCCGCCGATAACAAGGCGAAGGCGGGCGGGCAGCTCTCGATGTTCGATATGTTCGACGAAGCGGACGGCGGCATGGACGAGTTCGTGTACCCTGTCGTCGAGGAATATCCGCTGCGCGACAAACTGCGCATGGAAAAGCAGGTGACGGGCGTTTACCTTACGGGACATCCGTTGCAGCCGTGCGCGGAGGCGCTGTCTGCGATGCGGTACAATTCGGCGGACATCCACAAGCTGGATCCTACCGACGACGAAAGCGACGAGCCCGCGGAGCAGACGGAACTTCAGGACGGTTCCACGGTCACGCTGCGCGGCATGATAATCAGCTCGGAAAAGAAGTTTTCCAAGGGCGGCAAGGAATTCGGCATAGGCGTGCTCGAGGATCTCGTGGGCACGGTGGAAGTCATGGTATCGCCGTCCAAGTGGCAGCAGCTCAAAAACATGCTCGAGCCGGATAAACTCGTGACGGTGACGGGGCGCATATCCGCGAGCGGCGACCGTCCCGCGGGCATATGGGCTACGAGCATGGAGGAGTGGAAGGACGCCGCGGCGACCGAAGCGCCCGTCCGCGAAGCGCAGAAGATATGCTGCTACCTCAGCGGCGGCATGGACTCGTCTCTCACTAACGATATCCTGGATATCGCGCGCACGTATCCCGGCAAAGACACGCTGTATATCAAGGATACGTCGTCAGGCGAGATATACCGCTCGGCGGTGAGGCTGGACGCCCGCCGCGCCCGCGCGGAAATGGTAGACCTTTTAGGCGAAAATAATGTCAGGATAGCATAAAAACAATGTGCGCCAAATAATTGCAAATTGCGCGCGGACATGTTATAATCATTATCGGAAAAGGTGAGGAATCGATACACGGAGAGTTCTCTGATATGAAAAGAATAGGCATACTTACGAGCGGCGGCGACGCTCCCGGCATGAACGCCGCGATACGTTCGGTAGTCAGAACGGCTATATGCAGCGGCATGAGCGTCGTGGGCATAGAGCGCGGCTACCAGGGCATACTCGACAAAGCGTTCCGCGAGATGCAGATGCGCAGCGTTTCGGATATTGTCCAGCGCGGCGGTACGATTCTCCGCACGGCGCGCTGCATGGACTTTCATAAGCCCGAGTGCCAGGATATCGCGATAGCCAACATGCGCGAAGAGGGCATCGAAGGACTGGTGGTCATCGGCGGCGACGGTTCTTTTCGCGGCGCGGAAGCGCTGTCGGTAAAGGGTTTCCCCACGGTGGGCATCCCGGGAACGATAGACAACGACCTCGCTTACACCGATTACACCGTCGGTTTCCACACGGCGTGCAACACCTGCCTCGAAGCGATAGACAGGATACGCGATACATCTTCCTCGCACGACCGCATAACGATCGTGGAAGTCATGGGACGGCACTGCGGCGACATCGCTCTGTACACGGGCATAGCGGGCGGCGCCGAACTCATCATCATACCCGAAGTTCCTCTCACGTTCTCGGAGATAAAAAAGAGCCTTATCGAGGCTTCGCAGAAGGGCAAGTCGAGCGGTATGGTCGTGCTCGCCGAAGGCGTCTGCGGAGCGGATGAGCTCATGCGCTTTCTCCAGCGAGAGACCAACCTTTCCATACGCGCCACGGTGCTCGGTCACCAGCAGCGCGGCGGTTCGCCGTCCATGCGCGACAGACTGCTCGCCACGCAGTTCGGCTATCACGCCGTGAGCCTGCTCAAAAAGGACATCGGCAATCGTGTGGTCGGCATATCCAAAGAAAAGATAATAGACCTCGATATCATGGAAGCGCTCGCCATGCCGCGTAAGTTCCGCAAGGATCTCTACAAAATGGCGGGAGTCGTATCACAGTAATTCCGAAAAAATTTTAAGGAGAACCCGATAGGGTTCTCCTTAAAATTTCTCGTCCTGACCATCAGCCGAGCCGCCCATGGCGGCGAACACGAAGATATCGGGGCGGGCTTTCATAAGGTGTCCGCGCTCCGCGCGGCACCTTATTTTAAGCCCCTGCGCGCATACGCCACGTTTGACGGAATTCGCAGCAAAGCCGCGATGCCGAGCTTTGCGCCTGACCGAAGCGCACGCTTCGCGTGCGCAAGGAATCACTTAAGGTCGAGCTTGAGGTCGCCGTATTTCATTATACCGAGCTTACGGAATATTTCGCCTATGGCGAGGGTGAGCGCGGCGGGAAGGACGAAACAGAAGAGCAGTACCCAGAGCAGCGTAAGGGGGACGTTGCAGTTCTGCGTGCCGAGCATTTCGAAAAGCATGTCGATGGGTCCGACGAGCCCCGCGGTGCCCATGCCGCTGCCCGTTTTTGTCGCTATGAGCCCGAGCCCGACGCCGTTTGGCAATAGGGTGGATATAGTGCCGAGTATGGCGGACGATATCACGGGCGGCAGGAAGAGCACGGGCTTACGGAAGAGGTTGGGCACCTGCAGCATGCTCGTGCCCAGACCCTGCGCGACGGCTCCGCCCCAGCGGTTCTCGCGGAAGCTCATCGCGGCGTAGCCCATCATGTGACAGCAGCAGCCGACCACGGCGGCTCCCGCGGCGACTCCCGAAAGATTGATCGCGATACCGATAGCCGCCGAGGATATGGGCAGCGTGAGCGCCACGCCCATGAGCACGGCTATTATCATGCCCATCACGGCGACCGCGAACGTGCCCAGCGTCTGCACCCAGATGATGAACGATCCGAGCGCATTGAGCGCCAGCCACACGGGGAAGCCTATGGCAAGCCCGCCGACCGCTCCTCCGATAACGCCGACGAGCGGCGTCACGAGTATATCTACCTTCGTCCTGCCCGAAACAAGGTTTCCGAGGCTCATCGCGCACATCGCGCCGATGAACGCTCCCATCGGATCGCCCGCGCTCGCTATGCTTATCGAAAACGCCGACCCCGATCCCAACGCGCCCGTGAGACCGCCCGTCGCGGTATATTCCATCGTTTCGTAGTCGTAAGTGAAGCCTATTATCGCCCCCGCATACGAGCCTATCATGCCCGCCGCGCATGCGGACGCCACCACGAGCGGGGAAGTCTTTTTCATTTTCAGGCATACGCCCGCGCCTATGCCCGCGCCCATGGCTATCTGCGCGACCTTGCCGATCGCCTCGAGCGCCAGCCCGAAGAAATTGCTGCCGCCCTTGTCGATGAGCGCGCCGAGCTGCCACACGATAGTCCCCGCGATGAGCGTCGCGAACAGCCCGAGAGCCATGCCGCTCATGCCGTCGATGAAAACATAATTCATCAGCCACGCGAATTTCTGTCCGCCCGATCGGCATTCGGAGAACTTCATCTCGCTCAGCCTTTTCTTCTTCGGCTCGCCGTCCGCGCTTGCCGCGACGTCGGGCGAGGGGAGTCTTTCTTCTTCTTTTTTTTCGTTTTCGCTATCCATAGCCTTCTCCGTAAAAAACTTGTCCGGAACCCTGACGGCTCCGGACAAGAATGTTGTTTTGTAAAAGCCGTACATTCAAACGCTTCCACGGGACGTGCGTCCCGCACTTAGCTTATTTATCTTACGCATAAATATATACCGCTCGGCTGCGTTTGTCAAGCGTAAACGGGCGGGAAACGGTATATTTTTCGGTGGTTTTATCTGCTTTCGCTCTCTTCGGCTTCCTTGTTCGCCTTCTTTTCCTTGTAGCGTATGAGCGCTGTTGCCAGCTGATCGGGGCAGGACGTGCCGCTGCGGCATATTATGCCCTTGAGCTTGCTTATGACGTAATCGATGTCCTGTCCGTCCACCAGCCGCGCGATGCCCTGAAGATTGCCCGAGCATCCGCCGATGAATTTAACGTCGGATATCTTGTTCTCGTCGCTCACGCGAAAGATTATCTGCCGCGAGCAAGTGCCCGCCGTGTTGTAGATCTCCATGTTCCTGTTGCCTCCTGCCTTTGCGTATTTCTCTTTTCAGTCGATAAGTTTTTCGTATATCATCGAGTACACTTCCGCCGCGCTGCTGTCCCACTTGTTGTATACCGTCTTTGCGACGGCGCGGTTGGCGACGTTGAGTTTGAGCTCCATCGTCGTGCGCAGCGGGTCGAGTATCTTGAGATGTACGGTGTAAGACCCGTCGTCGTTCTTGTAGTATCCGCGGAAGTACTCCTGCGCGCGCTTGTACATCATGCGGTTGTCTTTGATGTAGTCCGCTATCTCCGTGCGCTTGGAAGCGGGTATGCGCGTAAAGAAGCTGTCCAGACACTCCCGTCCCGACGTCGTGATCGTGTAATACTCGCTCCGCTCGCTCGTAGCACGGAAAACGAATCCCGCGTCCACAAGCTCCCCGAGACATTCTATGCTCTCCATGTAATTGATCCAGTTGTTGCGGCTGGCGCACATCTCGAGCAATGTCTTTTCCGTTACCGGCATACCCATCTTGTCGAAAATGAAAAGTATTATGAGCTTGTTGACAAGGTTATTGTCGTCTATCTCCATGGCGGCGAAGACCTCCGTATTCTTCCGAACCTTTATTATATCACACTTTTCCGAAAATGGGAATACCTTGACGAAAAATTTTTCCGGAAATTTTTGTTTTTTCGTAAACTTTATTTGATTCGGAAGTTGACAAAGAGCCGCCGGGCGTGCTATACTGCCGTTATGAGCATAAAGGACGACATACTCTCGCGGCTGTACGCGGGCGAAGCGAGCGGCGAAAAACTCGCCGAAGAGCTCGGAGTCACGCGCGCCGCGGTGTGGAAAGCGATAAAGCAGCTGGGCGCGGACGGGTACGGCATAGCTTCTTCCCGCCGCGGTTACCGATTGGTAAGCGGCGATAAGCCATCGGCGGCAGGCGTGCTGCACTACCTCGGCGAAGACATGACCGTCGAGGCGCACGAAACGTTGCCTTCCACCAACGACAGGGCAAAAGCGCTCGCCGAGAGCGGAGCTCCGTGCGCCGCCGTGGTCGCCGACGCTCAATCGAATGGCAGGGGCAGGTTAGGCAGATCTTTCGTCTCGCCTCGGGGCAGCGGGCTGTATCTCAGCGCGCTCATCCGCCCCGAGCTGTCCGCAGCCGACTGCGGGCGTATCACGGCGTATGCCGCGGTAGTCGCCGCGCGGGCGATAGAAAAGCTGGGCGGCGTGAAAGCGGATATCAAGTGGGTCAACGATATATATATCGGCGGCAGAAAGGTGTGCGGCATACTTACCGAAGGCGGTTTCGGGATGGAGAACGGCAGGCTCGCTTACGCCGTAGTCGGCATAGGCGTGAACGTTCACGCCGCGGCATTCCCGCCCGAGATCGCTTCGCGCGCGACGAGCATAGAGGAAGCGGGCGGCAGGTATGTCGACCGCTGCGAGCTTGCCGCATGCCTGCTGCGCGGTCTGGCGGATACGGAAGAGCAGGTAAGGAGCGGCGCGTTCGTGGACGAGTACCGTCGCCGTTCATGCGTCATAGGCAAGCGGGTCACCGTGGACGGCAGGTATGACGCCCTTGTCACGGGCATTGCCGACGACTGTTCGCTTCTCATCGACGTCGGAGGCGAGGAAAAGACATTCTCTGCGGGGGAGGTATCGCTGGCATTATGAAGGTCTCGGCAAGAACCATAGCTTTTACGGCGCTTCTCGCTGCGATTGTCTGCGTGCTCGCGCCGTGGACGATCCCCGTCGGTCCCGTGCCGATATCTCTCGCCACGCTCGGCGTGTATCTTGCGTGCTGCGTCATAGACTGCAAACACGGCGTGGTCGCCACGCTGGCTTACGTTCTTCTCGGCGCGATAGGCGTGCCCGTGTTCTCGGGCGGGAGGGGCGGTTTCGGCGTTCTCGCGGGACCTACGGGCGGTTACATCGTCGGATACGTGTTCCTTGCTTTCGTGAGCGGGTTGCTCATCGACCTTTTCGGCAGGGGAAAACGCGTGTGGGTATATCCGCTCGCGATGATCGCGGGCACGGTCGCGCTGTACGCCTTCGGCACCGCGTGGTTCATGATAAGCACGGGGTCGTCCTCACTGGGCGCGGCGCTGCTTACCTGCGTCGTACCCTTCCTCGCGGGCGACGGCATAAAGATAGCCGCGGCGACGGCTGTCGGATATCCCGTGCGGCGCGCGCTGAAAAAAACGATCCTTACCCGGTACAAACCCCAATAGAACACATTTATCGGGCAACATCACGGGTGATGCACGCGAAACGTCGCTCATCGTACCACAGAGGGTACGATATCGTTCCGCTTCGCGCACCTGACCTCGCGATCTTGCGCCGATAAATGCTCGCTGCAAGGAGATGCTACTCACGAGCCGTTTCCCGGCAGTGGCCTCCTGCGCAGCCGTAGTGACTCCTACGGCAAGCGTGACACGCAAGGGAAACAGCTGAAAAGCGCGCTCATTTGTAGTGTTCTATTGAGG
>DXHS01000096.1 GCA_019113275.1 Candidatus Protoclostridium stercorigallinarum | reverse complement strand
TCAGATCAAGGAGATCGTCGTTACCGAAACGGGACTTCCCGCGCTGAATTTGCGAATTATTCCCACCGAATGACGTAAAAAAGATTGATAATCGCACGCCGCTGTGCTATACTCTCTTTACGGAGTCATGTACGGCGGGCGGGAGCCGGTCCGCGCATGACGTTTGCGCGGATCCGGCTTTTGCTTTGTCCGCGTCCGGTATAAATCACCATCGGAGAACATAATGAGCAGAGCAGCCGCGCGCGAATCGCTTTTCAAATTGGTATACGAATATGCCGTCAGGGGAGAAAGGGATGATTTTACCCTTTCGCTGCTTTCGAACGGGATGTCGGAGGACGATTCCGAATATCTTGTTTCTTCTTATGACGGGGTGCTCGCGCATAAAGACGAGATAATGCGGGTCATTGCTGCGCACAGCCGTGACTTTGCGCTCGATCGCATATATAAAGTCGATCTGGCGATACTCGCGGTCGCGGTGTACGAGATACTTTACAGAGACGATATACCGTACTCGGTGAGCGCCAACGAAGCTACCGAGCTTGCGGGCAAATATTCAACGGACAAGAGCTATTCGTTCGTCAACGGTCTGCTCGCTTCCGTGATAAAGGAGAAGAAAAATGGCTGAGATCATCGACGGAAAAGCCATCGCGGCCGCGGTCAAAGAGGACCTCGCTGCGCAGGCGAAGATGTATGAGGAAAAATACGGCAGGAAAATAGGTCTTGCCGTGGTGAAGGTGGGCAACGATCCCGCGAGCGAAGTGTATGTGCGCAACAAGATAGTCGCGTGCGGCAAAACGGGCGTGCGCTCTTTTTCTTACGAACTGCCCGAGGACGAGAGCGAGGAAGATCTTCTCGCGCTCGTGGATAAGCTGAACGACGATCCCGAGGTGGACGGCATACTCGTACAGCTCCCGCTCCCCAAACATCTGAACGAGAAAAAAGTGCTTGCGCGCATCCGTCCGGAAAAGGACGCGGACGGTTTTCACGTCGTCAACGCGGGCGGTATCCTTCTCGGACTGCCGTGCACAAAGCCTTGCACTCCCGCTGGCATCATAGAACTCATCAAGTCCACGGGCGCGGATATATCGGGCAAGCACGCGGTGGTCATCGGCAGGAGCAATATCGTGGGCAAGCCCTGCGCCATGCTGCTGCTTGCCGAAAACGCCACGGTCACGATATGCCATTCCCGCACCGTAGACCTTAAGTCTATAACTCTTACGGCGGATATCCTCGTCGCGGCGGTGGGCATAAAGGAATTCGTCACCGGCGACATGATAAAGCCGGGCGCGATAGTCATCGACGTCGGCATGAACAGGGAAAACGGCAAACTGTACGGTGACGTCAATTTCCCCGAAGCGGAAAAACGCGCGGCATACATCACTCCCGTGCCCGGCGGCGTCGGACCGATGACGATAGCCATGCTTCTCAAAAACACCGTGGAAGCGGCGTACAGATGCAGAGAAAACTGACGGTCTCTCAGCTCAACGCCTATATCTCGGGCGTGTTCGAGGACGAATTCGTTCTTCACGACGTCGTGGTGCGCGGCGAGATATTCGAGGCGAAAGCCGTGGGGGCGCGCACTTTCTTTACGCTCAAAGAGGGCGGGTGCACGCTTTCCTGCGTGACTTTCGCACACATGAGAGCGGACGTCGGCGCCGAGGTCGACGTAACGGGCACCGTCACGTTTTACGCGAAAAGCGGAAGAGTGTCTTTCGTCGCCGAGGATATGACGGTCGCGGGCGAGGGAGCGCTTCTTGCGGCGCTCAAAAAACTCAAAGAAAAACTGCGCCTCGAAGGTCTGTTCGAGGGGCGCCCGCCGCTGCCCGCGCTCGTGCATAAGGCGGCGGTAGTGACAAGCGAATACGGTGCGGTCATGCACGATATACTTTCGGTATGCCGCGGAGCGTATCCTGCCGTGGATATATGTTTGTGCGATGCCAGGGTACAGGGCGCCGACAGTGCGGAAACGATAGCTCGTGCGGTAAACGAGATAAACGAATATTGCCGTGATGTCGATGTCATAATAATCGCGAGAGGAGGAGGTTCCGCTTCCGATCTTCAGGCATATAATACCGAGACGGTGGCGCGCGCCGTGGCGGGCAGCCGTATCCCCGTCATAAGCGCCGTGGGGCACGAGACGGATTATACATTGTGCGATCTCTGCGCCTCGGCGAGAGCGGGTACCCCGTCCATAGCCGCGAGCATGATCACGGTTCCTTCCGCGGATACCGCCATGCGTGTGCTGGGCGCCGCGAGAGCGGTGTCGCAGAGCGCAGAAAGGCTGTTTGCCGATAAAAAACAACGTATCCTATACGACGCGATGCGCGTCATAACGCGATGCGAGCGTATAGCCGACGGTTACGCGGGCAAGGCGGCGGGTTTGCTGTCGCGGCTCGGCGCGGGGCTGGACGCCAAGGCGGCGGCGCTGAGCGAGCGTCTTACGGGTGCGTGCGCGGCTCTGGAGCGGTTGAGCCCGCTCAAAGTGCTGTCGCAGGGGTACGCGAAAGTGACCAAGGGCGGCAGAGAGATGCCCGGCGTCAAGGGTGTGGAAAAGGGCGACGAAGTCACGGTGCTCATGCGCGACGGCAGGTTCGCCGCGAAAGTCACCGAAGTGGAGGAGGGCGCAGATGTCCGAAAAAACGGATAAACTCGAAGATAAGATAACGAGTCTCGAAAACATCATCGCGGAGCTCGAGAGCGAGGGGACTTCTCTTGAACGCGGTATAGAGCTTTTCGAAAAAGGAGTCTCGCTCACGCGGGACTGTCTTGCCGAACTCGGCAGGAGCAAAGGGCGTATAACCGAGCTCAAACGCAGGATGGACGAACTCACCGAAGTTCCGTACGATACCGACGAGGATAAATGAAAGGATTCGACGAAAGATACGAAACTCTGAAAAGCATGTGCGACGGCGCCCTGGAGACCGCCGTTCCCGAAACGGAAGCGGGCAGGCTGGCGGACGCCATGCGTTATAGCCTGCTCGGAGGCGGCAAGCGCCTGCGCCCCGTGCTGTACCTTGCCGTGCTCTCGTCTTACGGCAGGACTCCGTCCGACGTCGATATGCGCGTGGCGGCAGCCATAGAGTGCATACACGCGTATTCGCTCGTGCACGACGATCTGCCGGCTATGGATAACGACTATATGCGCCGCGGCAAGCCTTCCACGCATGCGGCTTTCGGCGAAGCGGTCGCGTTGCTCGCGGGGGATGCGCTCCTCAATCTGGCGTTCTCCCTTCTTGCGGGATGCGCCTGCGAGGACGCATGCTACGCCCGTATAATGAAACTCGTCGCCGACTGCGCGGGAGCCGAGGGCATGATAGGCGGGCAGGCGCTCGAGTTCTGCTCGGACATGTCGTCGGCGGACGCGGAACTTCTCGGGAAAATAGCGCGCCTCAAAACGGGCAAGCTCATGGAAGCCGCGATACTTTCCGGCTGCATAGCCGCAGGGCGCGAGGACGAATACGCGCTGTGGCTGGAGTATGCGGATATCCTCGGCAGAGCTTTTCAGCTCAAGGACGATCTGCTGGATATAGGCAGCGGCGAGCGCTCTCTCGCGTTTGTGCTCGGAGCGGGCGCGGAAGCGGAGCTTGACGGACTTTGCCGCGCCGCGGACGAAAAACTCGCGGAGACGGGAGGGGATCCGCGTTTCCTGCGCGAACTTACCGAAAAAATGTTGAAGAGAACATCCGATTGAAATGGCTTATCTTGAAAAGATAAATTCTCCCGCAGACCTCAAAAAACTGACTATCTCCCAACTCGGGGAATATGCGGCGGAGGTGCGGGAGTACATAATGGAAGTCGTCAGGGAGCGCGGGGGGCACCTCGCGTCCAATCTCGGCGCCGTCGAGCTGACGATAGCCATGCACTATGTGTTCGACTGCCCGCGCGACAAATTCGTTTTCGACGTGGGTCATCAGTCGTACACTCATAAACTCATAACGGGCAGGCGTGAAGCGTTCCGCGCTTTGCGCACGGACGGCGGAGTGAGCGGTTTCGAGAACATGTCCGAAAGCGAGTACGACGCATTCACGACGGGGCACAGCAGCACGTCGCTGTC
>DXHS01000002.1 GCA_019113275.1 Candidatus Protoclostridium stercorigallinarum | reverse complement strand
CTTGTTGCAGGTATCCATCGAGTCGTTGCCGCCGTTGTAGAAGAAGTACTTGACGTTGTGCTTCTTGAACACTTCGAGGATGCGGAGATAATCCGTCTCGTCGTCGCGGTAGTCCTTGAGCTTATAGCGGCAGGAACCGAGAGCGGAGGAGGGGGTGCCGAGCAGTCTGTGGATCTCTGCGGGATCCTCTTTGCCCATATCGTACAGCTCGTCGTTCAGTATGCCGACGACGCCGTGTGCCGCTCCGAGCACCTGCGTGATCTCGCCGTGCTTGAACGCTTCTTCGAAAACGCCGCATGCGCTGGCGTTGATGACGGACGTGGGACCGCCCGACTGTGCAAACAAAAGTGCGCCTTTGAGATTTTTCATGTATATTCTCCTTGGAACTTTTTATTTCCACAATATTTTATCACCTTTCGCCTCATTTTGCAAGCGAATGGGAGCCTTTGTGCGGCGTTTCATCGCTAAACAAAATTTATTGAATTTTGTTTGGCTGACGCCGCGCTTGTGTGAAGACGAATTTTTGCATGACGGCGTAGAGGTAACATTTACGGAATTCGCAGAAAGTTCATCGTATTTTCGAGGATAGAACTGCGGCTCTCGGAGCGGCGAAGCCGCGGTCGGGTGCCGTCCGGGTGACCCCGCGGCACCCCGAGAACGCAGTTATAGACCGAAAATACGATAGGACTTTCGTCTGACCGAAGCGCGGCGTCGGCAAAAGAGTGAAAGCAGAAATGCTTTCACTCTTTTGCGGTAAAACGCCGCGCAAGGAAAAGGGTTGACAATTCGGTTCCGATTGTGATATCATTGACGCGAAGGAGAAGGAAATGCCCGTTATCATACCGTCGGCGCTGCCGGCAAAGGAAATACTCGAGAAAGAGAATATATTCGTCATGGCGGACAGACGGGCGAGGTCGCAGGAGATACGTCCGCTGTCGATAGGCATACTCAACCTGATGCCCAACAAGGAAGAGACGGAGCTCGAACTGCTTCGGCTCATATCCAACACGCCTTTGCAGGTGGAGATCACTCTTCTCCAGACGGCGTCTTATCGGGCGACGCACACGCCTGAGGAGCACCTCAAAGCCTTTTACATGACTTTCGACGAGGCTTATGCGGCGGGGCGCAAGTTCGACGGAATGATCTTCACGGGCGCGCCCGTGGAGCAGATGAAGTTCGAGGACGTCACTTATTGGGACGAGATAGTGCGCATCATGGAATGGGCGCAGCACAACGTGTTCTCCTCCCTGTATATATGCTGGGGCGCGATCGCGGCGGCGTATTATTTTTACGGCGTGGATAAAGTGCCGCTGGAAAAGAAGATAAGCGGCGTATATCTGCACCGCAGCATGAAGAGATCCAATCCGCTCGTGCGCAATTTCGACGAATATTTCTATGCGCCGCACTCCCGCCATACGGAAGTGGACCAGAATGCTCTTCGCGCGGTGAAGGATCTCGATATACTTGCGGAGTCCGACGAGGCGGGCATATACCTTGCGGCGAGCCGCGACAGGCGGCGCGTGCTGGTGTTCGGTCACGGGGAGTACGACAAGTATACGCTGGACGCCGAGTATAAACGAGATACGGCGCTCGGCAGATCGGATGTCGAACGCCCGGTAGGGTATTACGGCGATAACGGCGAGCCGCGTCTTATATGGCGCGCGCATTCGTCGCTGCTCATGTCCAACTGGCTCAACTATTACGTTTACCAGGAGACCCCTTACGATATAAACGCGATAAAATAATTTTCAAGAGGAATATACAAATGATCCTTATAGTGGAAGACGAAGCGAAGATCGCGCGGTTCGTGCAGCTGGAGCTGGAGCACGAAGGGTATGCGGTCAAGCACATTTCCGACGGCAGGGAAGCGCTGGAGAGCGCTCTCGCGCACGACTACGAGCTGATAGTGCTCGATCTCATGCTGCCGAGCATGAGCGGTATCGAGCTGCTGCGCCGTCTGCGCCAGTCGAAGGATACGCCCGTCATCATACTCACGGCGCGCGACCAGACGATGGACAAAGTGGCGGGACTGGATATAGGCGCGGACGATTACATGACCAAGCCCTTCGCGATAGAAGAGCTGCTCGCGCGCATACGCGTACACTTAAAGAAGCGCGAGAACGCCAGGAGCGACGTCATGACTTACGACAAACTGGTCATCGACCGCAATTCCCGCAGCGTGACTTTCGACGACGTGCCCGTAGACCTTACCAAAAAGGAATACGACCTTCTCGTGTATCTCATGGAGAACAAGAACGTCGTCATCACCCGCGAGCAGGCGCTGGACGCCGTCTGGGGATTCGACTTCTACGGCAACACCAATGTGGTGGACGTGTATGTGCGTTATCTGCGCAGCAAGATAGACGACGTGTTCGATATCAAGCTCGTGCGCACGGTGCGCGGCGCGGGTTACATAATCAAAGACCCGGCATAAGCGAATGAAGAGCGGCAATAGCGCAGGAAAAATCAAAAAACGTCCGGTATGGCAGACGGTGCTCATGTGGGTATTTTTCCCCGTGGGGCTGTTCGACCTCATGCTGCGCACCGTTTCGCGGCGGTACAGAACGGATATCACTACGAAGACCACGGTGATCGGCACCGCGGTCTTCGGCGTGCTTATGGCGGCGTATGCGCTCGCCGTCATACTCATCGTCGCGCTCGCTCCCGAGGTGTCGGCGACCACGCGCGTGCGGGTCATCGTCGTGGCGGTGCTCCTTGCGCTCGGGTTTTCCGCGATCTTCGCCGCAGCGAGCACGCTTACCGCCCGCACCATGCTCTCGCCGCTCAAAGGCATGATAAAACGTATAGACGAGATCACGGTGGAGGACATGTCCGCCCGCCTCGATCCCGTAGGCACGCAGGACGAGCTCAACGAGCTTTCCTCCCGTATAAACCGCATGCTCAACGGCTTGCAGGAGGCGTTCGAGCGCCAGAGCAACTTCATATCCGACGCCAGCCACGAACTGCGCACTCCCATATCCGTGATACGCGGCTATTCCGACCTGCTCGACCGCTGGGGCAAGACGGACGAGAGCGTGCTCGCCGAGGCGATAGAGGCGATACGCTCCGAAGCGGACAACATGCGTTCCATAGTCGAGCAGCTGCTGTACCTCGCAAAGCTCGGCTCTTTTAAGTTGCACCCCACGGTGTTCGATATCTCCGCCGCAGTGAGCGAGATAGTGGACGCCTACGTGCTTACCCGCGCCGACCGCAAAGTGACTTTCACTTCCCGCGGCACGGTGACCGTGCTCGCGGATAAAGGGCTCACCGTGGAGCTCGTGCGCGTGATCACGGACAACGCTATAAAATACACGTCGGACGGCGGTTGCGTCGACGTTTCCGTGGAACGCATGAAAGGCGGAGCTTCGGTCACCGTCGCCGACGACGGCATAGGCATAAGCGAGGACGACCTCCCGCATATATTCGACCGCTTCTACCGCTGCGATAAAGCCCGCGTGCGCAGCGAAGGCTCCACCGGTCTCGGACTGTCTATCGCCAAATCCATCGCCGAGATGATGGGCGGCAGCATAACCGCCAAGAGCGTGCTCGGCAAGGGGAGCGTATTTACCGTATTTTTGCCTTTGCTTCCGCCGCCTGCGGTGGGCGGTGCGGCAGGCGGCGGGGAAGGCGCATAGCTTTTACCTTACGCACCGCTATCGCTCGCTTCGCGGGCGCTTCGTCCACACGCGAAAAGCGCGGCTCCTTATTCCGAAAAATTTTTAAGGTGATTTCAAATTGAAATTACCTTAAAATATTTTTCCTCATATCAGACGCGAAAAGCGCGGCTTTTCGGCGTAAAGTCACGTTTCGGAGTCGCCGCAAGGGACCTTAGCGG
>DXHS01000095.1 GCA_019113275.1 Candidatus Protoclostridium stercorigallinarum | reverse complement strand
ATTTCGTGGAAATGCGTTTTTTCATGCATTTTCCTCCTTGTAAGTAGTCGGCCTTTTCGGCCGCAAGATTTCCACATCTTCGGTTCGTTTTCATGCGAAAATACCCCCTTAAATGTGGCTACATTTATTATATCACCCCCCCCCACATCATAGTAACAGATGTTCGCGTTTATGGTAATTTTGTTCATTTTTCGCCCCGTTTGTGCGCGTTATGGTAATTTTGTTCGCGTTCGGAACTCGCAAAAAAGCCGCCTCGCGCGAAAGCTCCGCCGCGTGCCGCGGTAAACATCTCCGCCCGCAAGCGCCTCGCGCGGCATGTAGCCTCAAAACAGAAATACGACATCTGCTTCCGTCCGTATCTCCGCCCGCAAGCGTACCGCGCGGCGCGCGATATATTAAGAATCCATTAAGAATGGTACAATATCCGCAAACGCTATTGACAATGCGGGCGTTTTATAATATAATGTTTACATACCGGATGTCGGTCGTCGGGCAAAGCGCCGCAGAAGCGCTCTCACGGCGACGGCACAGAGGACAGATCCTTTAAGGAGAGAAAATATGGGAATACTCAAACTTATCGAATGGACGGATGATACCCGCAACACCATCGTGCACAAGATCGATCTTTCCAAGACCGACGATACGATAAACAAAGGGTCCAAACTCACCGTCAGGGAGGGGCAGGCAGCCGTATTCTGCAACAAGGGCAAGATGGCGGACGTGTTCCTGCCCGGCTTCTACACGCTGAGCACGGACAACGTTCCGCTGCTCACCAAGCTCATGAGCTGGAAGTACGGCTTCGAGCGCCCGTTCAAGTCGGACATCTATTTCGTCAACACGCGGCAGTTCACCGATCAGAAGTGGGGCACGATGAACCCCATCATCGTGCGCGACGCCGACTACGGTGCCGTGAGGATACGCGCGTTCGGGACTTACGCGTTCCGCATAAGCGATCCTTACGTCTTCCTCACCGAGATATCCGGCACGATCAGCTCTTTCCGCACGCAGGACATCACCGAGTGGCTCAAGAGCATAGTCGTCACCCGCATTTCCGACGTCATCGGCGAGTGCAAGATCCCCGTCCTCGATATGGCGAGCAACCTCGTCGAGATGGGCGAGATGGTAAAGACGCAGCTCGCGCCCACTTTCGAAAAGATGGGCATGGAGCTTTCGGGCTTCAATTTCGTCAACTTCTCGCTGCCCGAGGCGCTGGAAAAAGCGCTGGACGAGAGCACTTCTCTCGGCATACTCGGCAAGAACATGAACGTATACATGCAAAAGGCGCAGGCGGACGCGCTCATAAACGCGTCCAAGAACCCCGGAGCGGGCTCCGTGATGGGCGCAGGCATGGGCGCGGGCATGGGTCTCGGCATGGGCGCGGCGATGGGCAGCATGTTCGGCAATATGGCGAACATGGGCGCGCAGCAGAACGCGGGCGCTTCTCAGGGCGGCGGCACCTGCCCCAAGTGCGGCGCGAACGTGCGCGCGGGCGCGAAGTTCTGCCCCGAATGCGGCTCCAAGCTGGGCACCGAAACTTGCCCCAAGTGCGGCGCGCAGGTCAAGGCGGGCGCGAAGTTCTGCCCCGAGTGCGGCTCCAAGCTGGGCGCGGCGGCGTGCCCGAAGTGCGGCGCGCAGATCAAAGCGGGCGCGAAGTTCTGCCCCGAATGCGGTGAGAAACTGGGATGAGCGAAACGTATAACGACGCGGGCAGCGTTGCGGATAAAGAATACGACGTCCTCTCGGGGCGCGAAGAAGAGATCAAGGTAGACGCACACGTCTCCAAGTGCCCCAACTGCGGCGCGAACCTCATGTACTCGCCGACGACGAAAAAGCTGCACTGCGATTTCTGCGGCAGCGATGTGGATATAGACCTGACGTCGTTCGCCGAGGAGATCCCCTTTTCGGAGCTGACGAAGGTCTCGCACGACTGGAAAGACGAAACGCGCGTATTCTCCTGCAAAAACTGCGGGGCGCGCACCATAGTTTCCAAAACGGAGATCGCTCCGGTCTGCCCCTACTGCGGCACTCCGGGCGTGCTGGACGAGAACGATCTCGTGGGGCTCAAGCCCAACGCCGTTCTCCCCTTCCTGATAGACGTACCCACCGCGATCGCGCGGTTCAAGGCGTGGGTGAAACGCAAGTTCTTCGCTCCGGGCAAGTTCAAAAAGAGCGCGAAGCCCGAACAGATCAAAGGCAACTACTTCCCCGCCTTCACGTTCGATTCGGATACGTTCTCGTCATACACGGGTCGGCTGGGCAAGTACTACTATGTGACGGTGCGCCGTAACGGCAAGACGTACAGAGAGCGCCGTACACGCTGGTTCAACGTGCAGGGAACGTATTCGCTCTTCTTCAACGACGTGCTCGTGTACGCCAACCGCAGCAGGGACGAAAAATCCATGCGCAAGCTGCTCCCCTTCGATACGGACAACGCGCAGAAGTACAACGAGGACTTCATCTACGGCTTCGGCGCGACGCAGTACGACAGGGACGGCACCGAATGCTGGGGCGAGGCCCAGAGCCGCATGCGCGGCATGCTGCAGAAAGCCATACTCGCACAGTACACATACGACGTCGTGGCATCGTTCGACCTGCGCACCGCGTTCGGCAAGACTACATACAAATACATGCTGCTGCCCGTGTACATCGGTCACAGCAAGTACCGCAAGAAGCTGTATAACTTCTTCGTGAACGGTCAGAACGGACATGTAGCCGGTAAAGTGCCCGTGTCCCCCGTCAAGGTGTCGCTCGTCGTACTGCTCGGCTTGGCGGCGCTCGCGGGGCTGGGCGTACTGGCGTACTTCCTGTTCATAAAATAAGGAGGAATTACCAATGGGAGCTCTTATCGGAGTGGTGATAGCGCTGGGCGTTATCTGCATCGGGCTGATAATCGCGCTTGCGGTCGTATCGATCAAACTGCGCGAAGCGACCAGACGCACGTCTTCGGCAGACGACATCCGTATAGTGGACGGCGTGCGCTACACCAAGTACGGCACGGAAGAGAAAGCGGACGGCTCCCCCGTCGTCTCGCATCTCGAAAACGACATAGTTCTCGAACGCGGCAGAACGTATACCGTCGGCAAGGATAAGAAGATCATCCCCGGCAAGTACGCGGTGCTGTCGGCGAGCGAGAAACAGGCGGCGTTCAATCTCCGCATAGACGGGCTGGTCCGCGAAGTGCGCCACGGCGACGACATCGTTCTCGGCGAAGGCGACACGATATGCGCGGTATCCCACCCGGTGATACTCAGATAACGGATAAGGAGAAAATATCATGAGCAAAAAACTGCTTTTCAAAGTACTCGTTGCATTGTGCTTCGTCGCCGTAGCCGTCGTATGGCTGCTCTCGGCGCTGAACGTGATCGAGGTGAACATGTCGTGGCTGATCGCGATATTCGCGTTCGCTCTCGCCGCGCTGTTCATAATCTACGGATTCGCTTCAAAAACGGTGGGCGTTGCCAAAAAGCTGTACATCGTTTTCGGCGGGGCGCTCGCCGTAGCCGGAGTGTTCGCGCTCATAGGCTCGTTCATGGATAAGGAAAACGTGGCGCGCCTCGTGCTGCCCATCATCGCCATCGCGGTGACCGTCGTCGTGCTGCTCTGCATACTCGCGGTCGGCGGCAAGAAGTGGGACCAGGCGGACAACGAGAACATCGGCTACAAGGACTACCGCACCCGCAAACGCGAAGAGGAAGAACGCAAAAGACAGGAAAACGAAAACGAACAAGACAAATGATTTTTCATGAAAATTTTGCAGAGGAAAGGGGGGCTTTTGAAAAAGCCCCCCTTTCCTCTGCACTCCTTTCCCCGAAAACTTAAAACAAACCCTTGCGCACCGCTATCGCTCGCTTCGCGTGCGCTTCGGCGTTGACGAAAATATCGCCGTCTTTTTGGTCTATAACTGCGTTCTCGGTTGGTTTACCTTGCGCGGCGTTTTACCGCCGTACAAAATTTCCTGAATTTTGTTCGGCTGACGCCGCGCTTCGGTATTGACGGAATATCCGTCATCTTTTCGGCGATAAGGCGCGTTCTCGGGGTGCCGCGGGGTCACCCAGACGGCACCCGACCGCGGCACTTCGTGCCGCTACGAGAGCCACGCCTTCTCATCCAAAGATCCGACGGCATTCCTG
>DXHS01000094.1 GCA_019113275.1 Candidatus Protoclostridium stercorigallinarum | reverse complement strand
GCGGGGGAGCTTACCGACGCGTCGGGGCGGATGGTCATGCTCGCGCGCACGCTGGAGGATACCGATCTCGTGCGCAACGCCGTGGTGTACGTCGCCTGTTTCGATTCGTATACCGCGCTGATGGAGCGCGTCCTTGCCGCGATAGAGAGCAAAGCCATAGAGCTGCGCATGTACGACGTCAGAGCGGGCGAGCATAAGTTCGGCGACGTGGAGCTGTATATGTCGCCTTCCGCCGCGATCTCGGCAAAATCCATAGCCGCGCGCATAGCCGCCGAGCACCGCAAGGGGCTGCGGTACGACGATATCTGCGTGGTCACGGCAGCGCGCCGTCCCGACGAGCTCGTGCGCATATTCCGCGAGAACGGTATACCGTATTGCGCGCCCGAGAGTCTTACTCTCGCCGAACATCGACTCGGCGTGTTTCTGACGGATGTCATCGGCGCGAAAGCCCGCGGCTACCGACCGGACGACATACTCCGCCTTGCAAAAAACCCCTTCTCGGGAGTTAAAAAGGCGGACAGCGACGCGCTCGAACGTTTCGTGCGACGCCGCGGGATAACGTATAAACTGTTCCTTTCCCCCTTCGGCGAGGGCGAAGCGGGGGAGGAATATCGCGAGCGCGCGGAAGCGGGCAGGCAAAAGCTCGCTTCGCTCCTCGATATCATGGAGTTGCCGGGTACGCCGTCCGAGCGGCTGGAGCGCGTCATAGACTACGCCGAAAGCAATTATTCGCCCGAGCTGGCGGAAGCGGACGAGGGCAGGGCTTCTCCATTCGTCAAAGCGCGCGAGCTTGCCGCGCTTTGCGGCAGACTGCTCTCGGGCGTCCCCGACGGCATCGCTCTCGACTCCTTCTGCGAAGGCATGCGCGAGACGGAGCTGTCGGCGCGTCCCCGTCTGCGCGGTGCGGTGGAGATAGGCGGTGAAAACGACTTCCGCGCCCGCACGTTCAGGCGGGTGTTTGTCGCCGATTTCGACTCGGATACTCATCCCGCGGTCACTGCCGACGACGGGCTCATAAGCGACGCCGAGATACGCGGTCTGCGCGACCGCGGCGCATTGCTGTCGCCCACGACCGAGGAGGTCAACGCCCGCGCGGCGGACGAATTTTTCCTGTTGCTCTCGGGCGCGGAGCGCATAACGCTCGTGTATTCAGAAAAAGCTGGGGACGTGCTGGACGTCATAAAGCGCGGCGCGCGCTCGTTTACGGAGAGCGGTTACGAAAAGGAGCAAGCCGAACTCTGGCACGCTTCCGATCCCATGGCGCTTGCTCGCTTCTGCCCGACGAAGAATATGATCGCCGAGCAGTATCTTCTCGCGCTATCCCGCATGGGGGAGAGTTACGACGAACCCGTATGGTTCCCTTACGCCGAGGCGCTGTCGTCGGGCGCCGCCGACCGCATACTGCGCGACCCCGCGTCCGTCGGAGCGGCTGCGGGCAGGCTTATGCTCGGCAAAACGACGAAGGTCACTCAGCTCGAGTCCTACTTCAAGTGCCCGAGGATGCACTTCTTCGAGCACGCGCTGAAGCTCAAAGCGCCCGAGGAAGCGGAGCTCACCGCGCTGGATATAGGTTCGGTGCTCCACCGCGTGGCGGAGAGGTATGTATCCGAAAAGCTCGGCGAAGAGCCGGAAGCCGCCGCCCGAATACTTCTCGCCGAAGCTCTTGCCGAAACGGGCAAGAGCGACGCCGAGGTCAACCGCCGCATGACGCGCGTGCTCGTCGGCGAAGCGGAAGGGCTGTGCCGCGGCATACGCCGCCAGCTGGACGCGGGCTCGTTCGAGCCCGTCGCCACCGAGGCGGAGTTCGGTTTCGGCGGTAAGTACGGCGGGCTGCTCCTTAAAGCGGGGGACCGCGAAGTGCTGCTGCGCGGCAAGATAGACCGCATAGACGCGTGCGGCGATCTCGTTCGCCTCATCGACTACAAAACGGGCAGCGTGTCCTGCAAGCTCGGCGAGGTCCGCATGGGGCTCAAACTCCAGCTGTTGCTCTATCTCGCGGTCATGCGCGGCGAGGGGTACAGACCAGCGGGCGCGTTTTATCTTCCCACGCAGAACGACTTTTCCGCCGACAGCCCGTATATGCTCACGGGCTTCTGCGACAACGGGGAAGACGTGCTGGACGCCATGGATCCGGATATCCTCGGTTCCGGGAAGAGCGACGTGCTCGCCGTGAAACTCAGACGCGACAGAAAGACCCGCTACGTATGCAACGGCGAGAGCGCGGACGAGCTCGGCAAATTGATAGACTACGCCTGCGCCGCGGCGGAGAAAGCGGCGGGCGAGATAGCGGAGGGTTATATCGCGCCCTCTCCCCGCGAGGGGACGTGCGTTTTCTGCGCGTATAAGGACTGCTGCGGCTACGGCGGCGGCAGCCGCAAGGACGTGACGACGGATCTGCGTTTCGACAAAGGGGATAAGTGATATATGGAATGGACGGAAGCACAAAAGAAAGTCATCATGCACGAGGGCGGCGATCTGCTCGTCAGCGCGAGCGCGGGAAGCGGCAAGACCACGGTCATGCTCGGCAGGGTACTTCGCCTCATCGACGAGGGGTACGACATCGGGCGCATGCTCATATCCACCTTCACCGTGAGCGCGGCGGACGATATGCGCGTCAAGCTTGCCCGCGCCCTCCGCGAAAAATACGCGGAAACGAAGGAGGAGAAATACCGCGTCGCGCTCGGCAAACTGCCCGGGGCGGATATATGCACGCTGCACAAGTGGTGCCAGAAGCTGATAAGAAAATATTTCTACGTCACGGGCGACGACCCCGCGTTCGATATAGCCGACGGGGCGGAGAGCGGGCTCTGGCTGACCGAGAGCATAGACCGCGCCTTTGCCGAGCAGGACGAGCAAAATACGGAAGAATACGCCGAAATATGCGAGTGTTATGTCAGGCATAGGAGCGAAAAACCGCTTAAAAACATAGTGCGCGATATGCTTTCCTTCTCTTCGGCGATGCGCGACGGGCGCGGCTGGCTCGTCCATGCCGCCGACGCGTACTCCTCTCCCGCCGCCTGCCGCGAGTATCTCGACGGGCTCACGGCTAAAAAGGTCGCCGCGGCGGAGCGCGCGATAACCGATTACGAGATGGCGGCGGCGGACGCGGGCATAGCGGACGAAGCGGCGTTTTACGTCGACGAGATGCGGGCTATCCTCGCGGGCGACGACCGCGGCTGGTCGCGCGCGACGCGCAAGGTGACTGCGGTAAAGGAGCTGCGCGACATAGCGAAGGCTCGCATAAACGCCGCGCTCGGGTTTATCGGACTTTTGGGGGACGCGTCCGACGAAGAGGCGGGCAGAGCGGCGAGGACGCTTTCTGCCATCGCTCTGCGCGCGCTGGACATTTACGAAAAGCGCAAGGAGGAAAAGGGCAAGTTCGACTTCACCGATCTCGAACGCCGCGCGCTGCGCATACTCGAGAGCGGCGAGGGCGATAAGGTGCGCGCCTCTCTCGACCGCGTGTTCATCGATGAATACCAGGACATCAATCCGTTGCAGGAGAGCATCATACGCCTGCTCGGTAAGGGCGATCTGTTCTTCGTGGGAGACGTCAAGCAGAGCATATACGCCTTCCGCAACTGCGATCCCGCGCTGTTCACCGAAAAGAAAAAGCGCCTCGCTTCGGGAGAGGGAGCTACGGTGGAACTCAGCCGCAATTACCGCAGCGCGGGCGGCATACTCTCTTTCTGCAACCTGCTGTTCTCCCGCGTGATGACGGAGGACTTCGGCATGATAGATTATCTTGCGGACGGCTCGTTCGCCGTGGACGGGGACGCGAATGACGGCAGCGTGGAGATATTCGCCTTCGACGACTCCGTCGAAAAACGTCCGCACGCCGATCTGTCCGAGGTGTATTCGGTAAAGAGCGACGTCCCGTCGTGCGAGGGCGAGAGCGAAGAAACCGCCGCCATAGTCCGCCGCATAGTCGGGCTGGTGCGCGACGAAGATCGTTCTTACGGCGATATCGCGGTGCTCGTGCGCCGCCGCGGCGTGGGCGAGGACAGGATAGCCGCCGACCTGCGCGCTCTCGGCGTGCCGGTGTCGTTGGGGACCGCCGCGGGAAGGACGGAAGGGCGGGCGGATAAGCTGCTCGTTTCCGTGCTGCGCCTTGCGGACAATTTTTACGACGACATATCACTTACAGCAGTCATGCTCTCTCCGATGGGCGGATTTACCGAGGACGAGCTCGCCGCGATACGCGCCGCGCACCCTGCGGAAAAGCATTTCTACGACTGTGTGCTGCTCGCAGGCGAAAGCGACGAAAAGGTGAAGGCGCTGCTGCGCAAAACGGAGCGCTACGCCCGCCTCGCGGGGGTGCTGCGCGTGGGCGAGCTCGCGGGGCGTATCACGAGCGAGAACGGGCTGTTCGCCGCGGCTCTTGCGGAAAAGGGCGGGGCGGCGGCTTCCGAATCGCTGGGCGCCCTCATGCGCACGGCGAGCGAGTTCGGCGGCAGCCTGTCCGAGTTCCTCGCCCGCCTGCCCGAAACGGAGAGCGACGTCGCTTCCGTTCCTCAGCCGGGCAGCGTGCGCATCATGACGGTGCACGCTTCCAAAGGTCTGGAATTTCCTGTGGTCATACTTTGCGGGCTGGGGAGGCAGTACAACCTCGGTATGAAGCGTTCCGTCGCGGTCTGCGACGGCGAGTTCGGTTTGGGCATAGATTCGCGCTCGGCGGCGAGCGGCGTTTCGCTGCCGTCGCACCCCCTTCTCGCGGCGCGCGCCAAGGCGGAGAAAAAGGCGAGGGAGGAGGAGCTACGCGTGCTGTACGTGGCGCTCACGCGGGCAAAGAGCAAGCTCGTTATCCCGCTGCCCGCGTCGTGCGTCGAAGGCGCCGTGCCCCCCGAGGAAGCAAACTGCTTTGCCGATCTCATCGCGCCCGCGGCGCGCGTGCACGGCATAAGTCCCGCACCCGAGGGCAGGACGGAGCTTGCGGAAAAGATATCCGCTCCGCCCGCGGACGGCGAGCTTCTCGCGCGGCTGGAAGCCGAGGTTACGGACGCTCCGGGACTTCCGCCCTCGGATATAAAGAAGTCCGTCACGGGGTTGCTCGCCGAGATCTCGCCGAACGACGACGCCGCGCTCGGAGTAAAAACGCTCACGGGCGCGGAGTACGAGGGCGAAGGCGCGGGCGAAGCCATGCGCCGCGGCACGGCGTACCATGCGGCGCTCGAACAGGCTGACTTTTCTCTGCCCGCCGAAGAGCAGGCGGCACGGCTGGCGGGCTGCGTGCCCGATTTCGGTCTCGTCGATCTCGGTAAGCTGGACGCCGCGATCTCCGCCGTGCGCGAAGAGACGGCGGGTTGCGTGACCTACCGCGAGCAGCCATTTATCTTCGCCTCCGACGAGCGGCTGGCGGGCGAGGAGAGCGGGCTGCTCGTACAGGGAGTCATCGACCTTCTCGCGGTGCGCGGCGGAGAATGCGAGATAATTGATTATAAAACGGGCGGCATCAACGCCGCCCGCCGTGAAAAATACCTCCGCCAGCTCGGGATATACTCGATGGCGGCGGAAAAACTGTTGGGTCTTAAAGTAGTCCGCGCCCGCGCTTACCTTATAGACGAAAAACGCTTCATGGACTGACGCGTTTCAGGCAGCTCGCGGTGAGCCGCGCTATCGCGCCGCGGTCGCGCGCTTCGGCGATGACTCCTGCGGTCACGACGTCGCCCGCTTCCGCGATACGCGCACCCGACGTGTCCGTCACTTCCTCCGCCGGGCGCTTGCCGAGCAGATAGGCGTAACGCTCGGGATATACGGGCTCGGGAACCGCCGCGGGAACTTCCGTTACCGTACTTTTCGGCTGCGGCGTTTTCCTCGCGCGGGGGAGGCGCGTATGCGAACCGGGCGCGCGGAACACGATGAGTTCGCCGCTGCGGCTGAGTACGTCGCGGAGAGAGAAAGTCTCTTCGGGCGTACAGAGCGCGGTGACCGTCCAGCCGTCGGTGACGATATCCGTTATGCGCCCCAGCGGCTCGCCCGTTTCGGAAAACGCGGGGAGATTGACGGGGGACGGCGAAAACGCGGGCGCGGAGTCCGTCAGCGCGCTCTCGCTCACGATCGTCACGGTATCCGCTCCGACGGATCGCACGCGGCGGATATCGAGGAATCTTCTGTCGCAGCCGTCGTCGCTCTCGGGAAACACCTCGGCGGCTTTGACGCGTTTGAGGTCGGACGAAAGGCGCACGCCGCATACGACGCCGCATATCTTCGCTCCCGCGAGAGAGAGCACCCGACTGCCGATCAGTTCGCTTATTCTCATAACAGCCTCCGCGTCTATGTTATGCCGCGAAAAAGCGGTTAATGCCAAACGCTTGACAAATTTTGTTTTTAACATTAAAATATACACACGAAAACATGATATAAGTTAAGGAGCACTATATGATAACCAAAGATATGACGATAGCACAGGTAATGGAAGAGCAGCCCGACTGCGCGCCCGTGTTCATGGAATACGGCATGCACTGCCTCGGCTGCGCGATAGCTCACGGCGAGACGGTGGAGCAGGCTGCCGAAGTGCACGGCATCGACCTTGCCGCGCTGCTCGACGCGCTCAACTCGCTTGGAGAAAAGGCGTAAAGACGTGAAGATAGTCGTGGGGCTGGGAAACCCAGGGGATAAATACGCTTACACCTACCACAACGTCGGCTTCCTCGCGCTCGACATCATAGCGGACGACCTCGGCATAAACATAAAAGACGCCGAGTGCGACAGCCTTACGGGCGTGAAAAACATCGGAGGGGAGCGCGTGGTGCTCGCCAAACCGCAGACGTTCATGAATCTCAGCGGCAGAGCGGTAAAACAGCTGCTCGGGCGGTACAAGGCGTCTCCCGCCGATCTGCTCGTCGTTTACGACGACATCGACATAGAAAAAGGAAAGTTCCGTTTCCGCGAGCGCGGCAGCGCCGGCACGCATAACGGTATGCGCGACATCATTTCCGCTCTCGGCAGCGGGGATTTCGCGCGTCTGAGGATAGGTACGGGCAAGGTGCCCGAAAATATACCGCTCGTCTCCTACGTCCTTATGAACATGACGGACGACGACCGCGCGCTCATAGGCGGGGCGGCGAAGGAGGCTGCGGCGAAGGCGGTCGAATGGCTGAGATCGAAGGATCGATAAGACCCAAAGGCAAGATATCCGAACTGCTCGGAGACGTGAGATCGGGAAAGAACGTCTCCGTTTTCGGCGTGGGAAAAAGTACGCGCTGGGCGCTGTTCACGCTGCTGGACAGAGCCGTTCTCGTCGAGCCCGATTACGTTACCGCGCGCGAGGCTTACGAGTTCGTGCGCGCGCTCACGGGCGAGGCGGTGTTCCTGCCCGCAGAGAGCGACAGCGTGGGCTTCGCGCTCGAGAGGATGGGCGACAACGATTTCGACCGCAGCGAGGCGATAGCTCGCATAGCCGCGGGAGCGAAACACGTCGTGACGTTCGTCGAAGCGGCGATGCAGCTGTACCCGAAAGCGGAAGACGTGCGTTCGCGCACGTTCGCGTTGCACGTCGGAGACTCCTGCGACCCCGAAACGCTGACGAGGAAGCTGCTCGGCGCGGGTTACCGCCGCGTGCCGCAGCTGGACGGCAAGGCGCAGTTCGCCGTGCGCGGGGACATCATAGACATCTCTCCGGTGGGAGAGGACGAATATTGCCGCGTCGTGCTCGATTTCGACGAGATAGGCGAGCTGCGCACGATAGATCCCGGCGAGCAGGTGACCTCGGGCAAGACGGACGAGGTGTTCGTTTCGCCCTTCGGCAGCTGCTATTATACGAAAGAAGAGGGCGACCGCGCTCTCGCGCAGGTGAAGAAAGAAGCGGCGAAGTTGTCGGCGGACGCCGCCGCGCATTTTTCCGCGCTCTTCGCGGAGCTGGAGAGCCGCACGGAAGCGTGCCGCCCCGACGTGCCGTTCATGAAGCCCTACCTCGGCTGCGTGCCTTTCGCGGGGTTCATGGAGGGGTATACTGCGGTCATAGGCAACGCCCGCACCTGCTACGACGCGGCGGAGATGCTGCGCAAAGAGCATGCGGGCAGGCTGGACGTGCTCATGCGTTCGGGGGACGCGTTGCCCGGCAGCGCCCGGCAAATAGCGAGCACGGAGAGCGCTTTCGCTTTCGGCGGTATGGTCGTGTTCCATACGGGACTGTCGGCAAATCGCTTCTGCCATACCGACGTGACGTTGGAGCTCACCGACGCCGTAGTGCCCAATTATTCGCGCGACTACGAGCTTCTCGCGGCGGACGTGCGCAATTGGCTGGACGGCGGTTACGAGGTGTTCCTGTTCGCGGGCAACGAGGATACAGCGGGCAAACTGAACGAATATCTCTCGTCCAAAGGCGTCGCGCCCGGCAAGAGGTACTCGAAGGGCGGTTGCGTCACGATAATAGACGGTATACTGCCGTCGGGATTCATCCTCCACGAGTGCCGCCAGGTATTCGTGGGCACGGGCTCGCTCATACCCAAATACCGCGCTCCCGCCCGGAAGCGCAGCCGCGACATCATGCCTTTGCCCGGCGTGGGCGAATACGTGGTGCACAACACCCACGGCGTGGGCAAGTGCCTCGCGATAGAGCGTCTGGATTTCAGCGGCGCGGCGCACGATTACGTTATAATCGGCTATGCGGAAGGAGATAAGCTGTACCTTCCCGTCGAGAATCTCGACAGCCTTTCGCGCTACTCTTACGCGGGCGCCGAACCGCGGCTCAACCGTCTCGGCGGCGGGCAGTTCGCGCGGCTGAAGGAGAAGGTCAAGAAGTCCATAAAGGAGATGAGTCTCGACCTCGTCCGCCTTTACGGCAAACGCGCCGCGGGCAAAGGTCACGTATACGCGCCCGAACCCGCGCTCATGGAGGATTTCATCGCCGCCTTCCCGCATATCGATACGGACGACCAGGCGGCTGCCACCGAGGATATACTCGGCGACCTTGCCAAAGGGCGTATAATGGACAGGCTGCTCTGCGGCGACGTGGGCTTCGGCAAGACGGAAGTGGCTCTCCGCGCGGCATACCGCGTGATAGCGGAGGGCAAACAGGTCGCGTTCTTATGCCCGACCACGCTGCTTGCTCTCCAGCATTACAAGACGGCGGTACGCCGCATGGAGAGCTTCGGCGTGCGCGTCGCGATGCTCAGCCGTCTTTCGGGGGACGCGGGCGCGAAAAAGACGCTGGACGACCTCGCCGCGGGCAGGGTAGACCTCGTCTGCGGCACGCATAAGTTGCTCGGCAAGGGCGTGAAGTTCGCCGACCTCGGGCTGCTCATACTCGACGAGGAACAGCGCTTCGGCGTCGCGCAGAAGGAGCACCTCAAAGAGATGCGCGCGCAGGTGAACGTGCTCACGTTGTCCGCGACCCCCATACCGCGCACGCTGCACATGAGCCTTTCGGGCATACGCGACATATCCATGCTGCGCACTCCGCCCTTCGAGCGGTTGCCCGTGCAGACCTTCGTCGCCGAATACAGCGACGGACTGCTCGCGGACGCTCTCATGCGCGAATACTCCCGCGGCGGACAGTCCTTCGTGGTGTTCAACCGCGTCGGCGGCATAGACTCCTTTGCCGAGCGCGTGAGCCGTGTGGTGCCCGAACTCAAACTCGGCGTCGTGCACGGGCGCATGAGTGCGGAGAACGCCGAGCGCGTTATAAGCGACTTTGCCGACGGCAAAACGGACGTGCTCATCGCGACCACGATAATAGAGAACGGTATCGATATACCGCGCGCCAATACTATGGTGGTGATAAATTCGGACACCTTCGGGCTCAGCCAGATGTACCAGCTGCGCGGGCGCATAGGGCGCAGCGACAGGCTCGCTTCGGCGTACTTCACTTACGATCCCGGTAAGCAGATGACCGAGATCGCCATGCAACGGCTGGACGCCATCATGCAGTGCAAGGAGCTCGGCAGCGGGTTCATGCTCGCCATGCGCGACCTCGAACTGCGCGGCGCGGGCAACGTGCTCGGGCGCGAGCAGCACGGGCACATGGAAGCGGTGGGCTACGACACTTACATGAAATTGCTGCGCGAGGTCATTGCCGAAAGCTCGGGCGGGGAGATAAAGGAGCGCAAGGAAGTCACGGTAAAGACGGAGTACAACGCCTATATCCCCGAAAAGTACGTCACCGACGAGGAGTGGCGGGTGCGGCAGTACGGCAACATCTCCCGCATAGACAGCATGACCGAACTGCGCCGCATGATAAACACGATGCGCGACATCTACGGCGCTCCGCCCGACGAGGTCGTCAACCTTCTCACGGTGGCGCTCGTCAAGAACCGCGCGGCGGATGTCGGCGCGGACGAAGTGACTCTCATGCGCGGCAGGAGCACCGTCGTGTTCCGCCTCGCAAAGGACGTGCCTCCCGAGTTCGTGGAGAGCGCCGAAAAGGCGGGCGGCGCGATGAAGATGGACGGTAAGATATCCGTGACCTTCCCGACGGGCAGCCGCCTCGTGAAATTCCTCTGCGATTACGGTACGGGCGTTAAATGAGAGGCGTAATTTTAATCTTACTTTGTGCGAGCCCCGGGCATAAATCGCTTGCATTTTGACTTTTCTTTTTGTATAATTGTTAAGACCATTTGTAAAATGCCGCGTGTATGCGCGGCGTTCGAGAGAATAAGTAAATGAAAAAGACCAAGATCAAAAAGTTTATAGCGCTCGCGCTCGCAGTCGTCATGATAGCGGCATTCTTCACCGGATGCGCGGTATTCGAGTACGACGAAGACGCGGACAGGGAACAGGCGATCGTCGAGATCGCTCCCATCGGCTACGATTACGAAGTGCCGGTGACCGTGGATTACGAGGACTCTTACGGCAACAAAGTCTATGAGATAGATACCGATCCTTCTTCCGAAAAGTACGGCGAAACGACGGATGAAGTCGTCTCCGCCGTGAAACGCGACCACAACGGCGATCCCATACATGTGCCGGCGACGAGCGAAAGCGGGGAAATCCTCTATGAAGAATACGTTACCGTGGAAGACGGCAAGAACAGAGACAACCACTTCATAGTGTACGAGAACAACCCCGACTATAAAGAAGAGGACGGCATCGGGCGCAAGTTCACCGCCACCGAATACCGTTTCGACGGCGTCGTGACGAGGAATGGCGGGGAGTATGCCCACTGGATAAACCTCGACGACGGTTCGAGCGCTTACGGTAAGGTATCGTTCGGCGAGAACGACGACCCCGCGACGGAAGAAGCGGATGACGCGTTCCCTACGGTCAAATACGTCAAGGTCGGCGATAATTTCGATACTTCCCGCGACCTTTGGGAATGGCACGAGCTTGTCATCGTTTACGAGACCGCTCATGCGGAGACCGAAGCGGAGACGTTCTATAAAGATACGGTCATCGATTATTTCGAAAGCTCGGGCTATTCTCTTTACAACGACAGCGGCTACACGATAGACAAGGTGTTCGACGAAGCCGTCAAACAGCTTTACACGAGATACCTCTCCCTTGCCGAAGCGGAAAAGGCGATAATGTCGGGCGACGTCGAGTGGGGAGTGCCTCAGCGCAACGAAGTGGAAAAGTCCGTTTACGACCAGATAGATACCGCTCTCGAGCAGCTTTATACCGAGATAGCCAATGAGTTCGGCGAGTCTTACCCGAGCATCAGCGAGGGTTCGGACGACGAAAGCGCCGATTACCCGACTCCTCCCGAGGAGGAACCGTCGGGCGAAGATCCGGACGACTTCGAGGTGTGGAACATCACCCTCGAGCCCGAGCGCTGCATAGGCAGCTCGACGGACGCTTCCGTCAATTCGCTCAGACGCGCGGGTCTGCGCCGCTTCGTGGACGTGGTAGAGGACTATGTGGACGGCGAGCGCGCGATATCCGCAGAGGACAGAGCGCGGTTCGAAGCCGATATAGCCGATATGCGCGATCGTATAAAGACGGCGGAAGGTACCGACAGGCTGTATGTGATACTCTCGTCTTACTCCGTCATCCGCTTCATGTACGCCGAATCGCAGGAGTATACGATAAAGACCGAAGGTCTGCGCGACGATCTCGTTTCGACCGTGACCGCGAGCGAAGCGAATGCCCGCGCGGCGTTCGAAGAGGAGCTTGCCCGTCAGAAGCGCGAGTATAAGGCGGATATAAGCACTTACTACTCCGAAGCTACGGGCGACACCACGATACTTTACTTCGCGGACGAAGAGATATTCTGGGTCAAGCACATCCTCATCCCGTTCTCCGAGGACCAGACAAAGGCTCTCGAAGCTTACAAAGCCGCGGGTCACAGCGACGCGGAAGTGGAGGATTACCGCAGGAGCCTCGGAATGAATGTCGAAGTGTACAAGCACGTAGACGGCAATGCGGATACGTCCAAGGCGTACACGATACAGCAGGCGTATGCGGATATAAGGGCGACGATGGTCGCGGCGTCGGGCAGCGCGAAGGAAGCCGCGCTCGCGTTCGACGAGCTTATATACACCTATAACACCGACGAAGGCATTTTCGACAACGAGATGGGTTACGCGGTAACGGCTACGCCCGAGGCGCTCGGCGGACAGGCGGAGTCTTACATGATCGAGTTCGCCCGCGAGTCCCGCGCTCTGTATAATGCTTACCGCAAGAACATGTCGCTTGACGAGTTTAAGAATTCCGACCTTACCGACGACTATACCGTGGATCCCGATTTCACGGCGCCTGCGGGCGAGGTGGAAGTGGGCAGCATATCCGTGCCCGTGCTCACCGATTACGGTTGGCACATCATGTTCCTGAACGTCGCTCCCAAGGCGGGCGAGGTCCGCGGCTACAACAGCTATCTGACCGCAGCCGAGATATCCACGGCAGGCGAGGCGTTCGTGGAAGACGTGACCACGCGCAGCGATAACTATTACAACAATTGGGTATCGTCGATGGCTAACGGCTATTACCGCGACGGCAGCACGATAACCGTTTACAAGAACAGGTTCGGTACTTATCTCGACGATTACGAAGAGTACTACGCAGCCCGAGCCGAGCAGGAGGCGGAGCAGGAAGCCGCTCAGGCGGAGCAGGAAGCTCAGCAGGAAGCCATGCAGAACGCGGCGAACGGAGCGGCGTAAAAAGATAATAAAGTCACACGGCTTTAACGGCGGGACGGCGATGCGCCGTCCCGCCTCGTTCATACGGAGAGGTTTTATGATACCCGGTAAACTCACGAGGTCGCTCGAGCCGTACACGGCGGGCGAGCAGCCCAAGGAAAAAACCATCAAGCTGAACACCAACGAGAACCCTTATCCGCCCTCGCCGGCGGTGGCGCGCGCGCTCGCGGAGTTCGATCCCGCGGCGTACCGCCTGTATCCCGATCCCACTGCGCTCGCTCTGCGCGAGGCGATAGCGGAGCGCGAGGGCGTAAAGCCCGAAAACGTGTTCGTGGGCAACGGTAGCGACGAGGTATTGTCTTTCGCGTTCGCGGCGTTCTTCGGCGGGGAGGATCTGCCCGTCGTGTTCGCGGATGTGACGTATTCGTTCTACCGTGTGTTCGGTTCGCTGTACGGAGTGCCTTACCGCGAGGTACCGCTCACCGCCGATATGCGTATGGATATCCCCGCCATGGCAGCGGCGGCTCCTTCCGCCTGCGGCGCGGTGTTCGCCGATCCCAATGCGCCCACGTCGATAGCCGAGAAGCGCGAAGATCTGCTTGCGCTCGTCGAGGCTTATGCGGGCAAGGCGGTGATAGCCGACGAAGCGTACGGGGATTTTTCGCGTATGCCGTCCCTCGTGCCGTATACCGCAAAGTACGATAACCTGCTCGTGGTCAAGACGTTTTCCAAAAGCCGCAGTCTTGCGGGGGCGCGCTGCGGTTATGCGATAGGCGACGAGCGCCTGATAAATGCGCTGCGCACGGTAAAGAACTGTTTCAACAGCTATCCCGTGAACGCGGTGACCGCCGTCGCCGCGAAAGCCGCGATAGAGGACGACGCTTACTTCCGCGAATGCGTTTCGCGTATCATCGACACACGCGCCCGTCTGACCGACGGTCTGCGCGAGCTTGGGTTCGTTCTGCCCGACAGCGACGCCAATTTCGTGTTCGCTTCGCACCCGCGCATGAGCGGGGAGGAGCTGCAGCGCGCTCTCCGCGCTCGCGGGATAGTCGTGCGCCGTTTCGACGCGCCCCGCACCCGCGACAGTCTGCGCGTCACCGTCGGCACCGACGCCGACACGTCCGTGCTTTTGGATTCATTGAAAGAGATAGTTAAGGAAAAAAACTTGCTTTGAAAATAATGGAATGCACCTCAGAAAGTTTGTCCGACTTTCGGGGTGCATTTCACTTGTCATCGGGAATACCTTTCTTTTCCGAAGGAAGATCTTGCCGTGGCGGCGCGATCCCTGAAAACGGCGAGTCGGATGCCTTCGGCTATGCGTGAAGCGAGAGCGAACGGCAGAGCGAGACGGACTTTGCCGAGCGAGTCCGCGCCGAGGCGCCTGGAGGAAACGACGCCCACTATACCGATGTCGCCGACGGAAGGGAGCTCTTTGCCCACTGCGGCTGCGGGGCGCAGTCCGCGGGGCATGAACATGACGGAGCCTATCTCCGCGTCCGTACCGAGAGCGCTGTCCACGGCGATGACGAACGCGTCCGGATGGCGGCGGCGCAGCAGCCCGAAGCTCTCTTCTATATTGAGCGCTGTGACGGGCGAAGCCAGACCGCCGTATACCTTTATCCCGCTTTCTTCGAGCAGGTGCCCGACGAGCGGACCCACGCAGTCGCCCGTGACGCGGTCGCTGCCTATGCAAAGCACAACGGGTACGGCGCCGCGCGGCATCGCGCGCAGCAGCGCCGCCGCGATATCCTCGCTGCCGGGCGCTCTTAACTTTCCGCAAGAACGTATCATGACGATTATCATTGCCGATATCCGCGTTTTTAACCGCTCTCGGGGCGCAAACGCCGCTTCGTCGAGCATATTTGTTATTGTCTGCGCATATCCGTCAAATCCCGCGCTCCTCCGTCATATATAATGACCGAGGAGTGTGAAATAAGCGTATGATATACGAAAAACGCCTGCTCGTGCTTACGGGCGAAGAAAGCGGCTGTCTTAAACTCGAACGAACGGATCGCGGGATCGACTGCCGCCTTACGGGCAATGTCCGCGGGCAGTGCGTGCTCGCGGTGCGCTCGGGCGCGAAGTTCGCCGCTTTCGGTCCTTTCGTCCCGGCACAGGCATACCTGTTCTCTCTGCCGCGGGACACCGATCTTTCTTCTCTCACGGCAGCCGTGGGCGACCTGCGCGGCAGCCTCGTGATGAGCGGGGGATTCAGACGCCCCATGCCCTGGCGAGGCAATCTCGAAGACGATCTCCGTCGCGCGTTGCGCGTCTGCGGCGTAGCGCCCGAGAAAGCGCCTCCCGCGCCTCCGGCTCGCGACGTCAACGACTACTTCCTGGATATCGTTCCGCAGGATTACGACGATACGAAGATCGCCGAAGTGGACTATTACAGTTCCAATATGACCTCTTCGCCCGTCGAACCGCCCGCACGCACCGATCCGCCGCCCGCGCAGCCCGTCCGTGACGAGCCTTCCGTTCGCTCCGCCCGCGGCGAGCCCGCCTGTGACGAGCCTTCCGTCCGTCCTGTCCGCAATGTATCGCCCGTGAGCGGCGAGCCTTTGCCGCCTCGGACGGACGCCGCCGCGACTCTCGCGCCCGAGACGGATCTTTCCTCTTCGCGGCCCGTTCCCGAGCTCGGCGCGGCTTCCTTTTACGACAGCGTTTCGGATAAGATAGACAAATTGTTCTCCCGCTGCGAACGGTATCCCGCGCTGGAAAAACTCCTGCCCGGTTCCCGCTGGATAAAAGTGGATTACGACTCGGGCGGCAGGTACTATCTCGTCGGGCTCATCGGCGACCCCGTCCGCTACGTCTGTTACGGCGTTCCCGGCGACTACTCTCCCGAAGCGCCGCCCGAGCTTGCCGGTTACTGCCAATGGCTCGCGCTTGACGGGAACGACCCTGCGGGGAAGGGGTTTTGGGTTATGTATCAGGACGCTATGACGGGTAAAAGCATATTGTAATGCGTGGGGAAGGCGCATAGCGGGGTTCAGACGCGTAAATAGCATCGGTCACATACTCCGCCTCACGCTACCGCTTGTTCGGCGACGGTAGTATGCTCCCTCGTTATTTCCGCGTCTGAACCCCACTCTGCGCCTTCCGCTGTTTCGGGACTATGAGTAGGCTGCCCGCCTGAGCACCGTTCTCTGCCGTCCTTCGCTTCGGCGCTGCGATGAGATGTTTGTCGGATTCACTTCGCGCTTTTCGCTGTTTTTGAGCATGAGGAATAAATATCGCGCATGTTATCGGCATGCGCGACTTGTAAGCCGGGCAAATGCTTTATTTTTTGTTAGGCGCGGGCTTGCGCCGAGGGTAAATCGCTTGACTTGAAAATCGGCGTTGTTGTATAATGAGTAATACTAAGGAGTATGCACTCGTACCCAATCGAGAGGGAAAGTATGAAAACGGTAGAACTCAATCGCGGCTGGCACCATATAAGCGAGAACGGCGACGACTATGTGTCGCTTCCGTATGAATCGCAATGCTACGGTAAGATCTCGCTGGACATGATCCCCGAGATCGGTGCTGCGCACGCTTTTGCCGACATAGCGGGAGCTGAAGGCGTCATAGACGTATTCGTCGACGGCGAGTGCGCGGGTACGCTGCCCGGCGGTGTGCGCGAGCTTTGCGATCTCGGCGCGCTCAAAGGCGGCCGCACTTCGCTCCGCCTGGAGATGGAAGACGGCGGCGCGGTGCGCGGGGGAGTGACCGTACATTATACTCATGCGGATACTTATATCCGCCCGCACGGACTGTTCGTGCGCACCGATTCGATAGCGGACGGAAAAGCGCTGCTCACCGTCACGGCGGACGTGACGGGCACCGAGACCGAAAAGACTAAGCTCGTGCTCGAGCTCGTCATATACAATGCCCGCGGCAGGCGTTCGTGCCGCAAGACCAAGACGTTCGTCTACGCCGGCGGCGACAAGACGGTGACCGTTCCCGTAAAGATGCGCAGCGCGTATGCTTACGAGTCGGACAAGCCGTATCTTTACAAGATCTCGGCAGTGCTCCGCACGCAGGACGGCGACGTGCTCGACGAAAGCGAAACGTCTTTCGGCGTAAGAGTGCAGGGCGCGTTCGAGCCGGGCGGTATGATAGGCGCGACCGTGCCTCACGGTAGCGCGATACTCGGCGGTTCGAGTTATCCGGACGCGGAACGCCGCAAGCTCTCCGCTCTCCGCGACCTCGGTTACAACACGGTAAGATATATCGGTTGTCCTTCCGAAGCGGCGCTCGCCGCTGCCGACGAACTCGGGCTGAAGGTCATCGTCGATATCTTCGATAATTGGACATACCCTCGCGAAGGCAGTCTTTCGCACATATCGTTCGCGTCATGCTGCGCACGCCGCGCGGCATACGCGGTGAGCGTCGTGCGCAATCACCCCTCCGTCGTCATGTACTCGGCGGGCAATAAGTGCGAAGAGTCGTACGGCAGGAGAGGCGCGGAGCTGGCGGAAGAGATATTCGCCGCCGTGCGCCTTGCCGATCCTTCGCGCCCCGTTGGCTGGGCGATAGGCAAACTCGTACCTACGGCGGGAGAGCTCACGGCTCACGGCGTCGGACTTGCCGAGATAGCCAAAGCGGGCGACGCCGAACTCATCGCCATGGGCGACAGGCTCGGTCTCCCCGAGGAAGCCGCCGAAGGCGTCGCGCGGATAGCGGACGTATTGCTTTGCTCGGGCGGCATATCCGCTCCCGAGGGCGTGCCCTATATGCG